>NZ_PNOR01000028.1 GCF_002869765.1 Deinococcus planocerae
TCGAGCCGGTCGCGGGCGCCGCCCTGCTCGCCCTGCGCGCGGCCCACGCGGGGACGGGCGACCTCGGCGGGTGGCGCGCCGCCCTGGAGGAGACGCTGCCCCCGGAGACGCTGTTTCGCACCTGAACGTTCACCCCTGAATGTTCCTAGGAGACCCGATGACCCCCCCGCTCGCCTTGTCCGGCCTCTACATCTACCCCATCAAGTCGGCGCGCGGCGTGGCGCTGGACCGCTCGCGGCTCGATCTGTTCGGGCTCGACCTCGACCGCCGCTGGATGGTCGTGGACGCCGCGGGCCGCCAGGTGACCCAGCGGGAATGCCCGCGCATGAGTCTCGTCGGGGTGGAGCTGACGCCGGGGGGGCTGCGCGTGACG
This sequence comes from Deinococcus planocerae, assembly GCF_002869765.1. NCBI lineage: Bacteria > Thermotogati > Deinococcota > Deinococci > Deinococcales > Deinococcaceae > Deinococcus > Deinococcus planocerae. Next base: position 374 of record NZ_PNOR01000028.1, read on the forward strand.
GCGCCGGGCCTGCCCCCCCTGGCCGTGCCGCGTGAGCCGGGCGGGCCGCCGCGCCTGGTCCACATCTTCCACCAGCCCGTGCACGCCCGTGTCGTGGGCGGGGAGGCGGCGGAGTGGTGGAGCGCGTACCTGGGCACGCGGGCGGCCCTGGTCTTCTTCCCGGAGGAGGCCGAGCGGCGCATGAACCCGCGCTTCGGCACCGCGCGCATCGGGTTCGCGGACGGCAACCCCCTCCACCTCGTCCACGAGGCGTCGGTCGCGGACCTGAGTGGCCGCCTGCGGGAGCCGGTGACGCCCGAGCGATTCCGGCCCAACCTCGTCGTGCGCGGCGGCGCCCCCTACGAGGAGGACGGCTGGCGGCGCATCCGGGTCGGAAGCTTGGAGTTCGAGGTGGTCGAGCCGTGCGCCCGGTGCAGCGTGCTCAATGTCTCGGACGGGCGCATGGGCGGCGAGCCGCTGCGGACCCTGGCAGGCTACCGGCGCCGGGGAAGGCTGGTGGAGTTCGGGCAAAACCTCGTCCACACCGCCCAGGGGGAGGTGGCGCTGGGGGACCCGGTGACCGTGCTGCGGCGGGAGGAGGGGGCGTGAGCGACCGGGAGCCTGCCGGAACCTTCACACGGTGGGCGGTCTGACCGTCTGGGGTGGGCGGCTCGCCTACGGTGGGCCTCCAGGAGGTTTTATGAGCAAAGTGCTGTTCACGACCCAGGCGACCGCGCACGGGGGCCGCGCCGGATACATCGAGACTCCGGATCACCACCTCGGCGTGAAGCTGAGCGTGCCGCAGGAGATCGGCGGCGACGGCGGGGTGGGGACCAACCCCGAGCAGCTCCTCGCCGCCGGGTACGCCGCGTGCTTCCAGAGCGCCATCGGCGCCATCGCCCGGCGCGAGAAGATTTCCTTCGGCTCCTCGCGCGTCACGGGCGTGGTGGGCCTGATGCGCGACGACCTCGGCTACGTCCTCGACGTGGAGCTGCGGGTCGTCCTGCCCGACCTCACCCGCGAGCGCGCGCAGTACATGATCGGCGAGGCCCACAAGCTCTGCCCCTTCAGCCGCGCCCTCCAGGGCAACGTGGACGTGCGCCTCGTGCTGGAGGACGAGGGGCTGGTGGAGGAAGGGCAGGAGCAGGTTCAACAGCAGGCGTGAGCAGAAAGGTCGGGAGCGCGGAGTCCGACTCGGGGCTCCGCGCCTCCTTTCGCTCCCTCTGATCCCCGGCGCGGGTGCGAGGTGGAGCAGAGGGCTGCCCCGCGATTTGGTAAACCGCGTCGGCCCCCGGGGTAAGGTGCCGCATGGACTACGCGCGTCTCGGACAAAGCGGCCTGAAGGTCTCCCGCATCTCCCTGGGCACCATGACCTACGGCGACCCCGCGTGGCGCGACTGGGTGCTCCCGGAAGACGAGAGCCGCCCCTTCGTCGCCCGGGCGCTCGAACTCGGGATCAACTTCTTCGACACCGCCGACATGTATTCCCTCGGCGCCAGCGAGGAGGTGCTGGGCCGGGCCCTGCGCGACTTCGCCCGGCGTGATCAGGTCGTCATCGCCACCAAGGTCTTCAACCCGATGGGGGAGGGGCCGAACGACCGGGGGCTCTCGCGGGGGCACATCATGGACGCGGTGCAGGCGAGCCTCAAGCGGCTGGGCACCGACCACATCGACCTCTACCAGATTCACCGCTTCGACCCCGAGACGCCCATCCTGGAGACGATGACGGCCCTGCACGACCTCGTGCGGATGGGGGCGGTGCGCTACCTCGGCGCGAGCAGCATGCTGGCCTACCAGTTCGCCAAGATGCAGCACGTCGCCGACCTCCACGGTCTGACCCGCTTCGTCTCCATGCAAAACCATTACAACCTCGTCTACCGGGAAGAGGAGCGCGAGATGCTGCCCCTTTGCCGCGAGGACGGGGTGGGCGTCATCCCCTGGAGCCCCCTGGCGCGCGGCTTCCTCGCCGGGAACCGCCCCGCGGGCGGCGAGGCCCAGACCACCCGCGCCCGCAGCGACCGCTTCAGCCACGCGCTCTACCACACCGAGGCCGACTACGCCGTCCAGCGCCGGGTGGTCGAGGTGGCGGGGCGACTGGGCGTGTCGCCCGCCCAGGTGGCGACCGCGTGGCTCCTCCACCAGCCCGGCGTGACGGCCCCCATCGTCGGCGCGAGCAAGATGCCCCACCTCGAAGACGCCGTGGCCGCGCTGAACGTGCGCCTCAGCCCCGAGGACCTGCGCGCCCTGGAGGAACCCTACGTGCCCCACCCCGTGCTCGGCCTCTAGCCCGGGTACACCTCCGTCCTCAGCCCCGGAAAGGCCGCCTCCAGCTCGCGCGCCAGTTGCCGCAATCCCCACAGCTCGGTGCGGCGGTGCCCGAGTGCCACCACGCCCAGCCCCAGCGCGCGGGCCGCCTCCTGCGCCGAGGGCCGCAGTTGGCCCGTCAGGTAGACGTTGACCCCCAGCGAGTGCGTTAGCCCGAGGAGCTCCGGGTTCATCGCGTTCATCAGGGCCACCCGCACGCGGGACGGGTCCACGGGGCCCCACGAGCGGTCCTCGCCCCGCAGCTCGTCTGTCAGCGCCCGGTGGAAGGCCCGCCACTCCCCCTCGGGCGGCGTGGCCGTCAGGCCCACCGGGCGACCCTGCCAGAAGAGGGGCCGCACCTCCTGCCAGCCCAATCGACCCGCGAGGCGCAGGTTGGGCCCGGTCGTCAGTTGCAGGTCGAAGCCGTCGTGCGCGTTCAGGACGCCGAGGGCGGGCAGGGCGCCTCCCAGCCGCAGCGCCCGGTGGAGAAAGAGGGCGTCCACCTCCACACGGTCCGGCAGGTCGGCGGGTTCGAGCGCGAGGCCGAGGGAGGCGACCTCCGGGGGCCCGGCCCGGAAGAGGGGACGCGGCTCGTCGAGATGAACGTGCAGCCAGCGGGCCAGATCGTCGAGGCGGGCGCTCACCGGGTCAGCCTGCCTTTCGCCCGGACCGGGCGCCGCGTGGAATCACGCAATGGCGAGAGTCTTGCCTCCCCGCCGGGCCCGCCGTCCTCCGCCACCCCCCGCGCGAATCGGCCCGGGATGAGAAAAGGGCCCTCTATACTGAGCGCGCCATGAAGCACATCCTTCTCTCCGCCGCGTTGCTGCTGGGGTTCGCCTCCGCCGCGCCCCTCACCGTCACCATCCTCCACACCGACGACCTGCACGGGCACGTCGATCCCGTCAAGGTCGGGGAGGGCACCTACGGCGGTTACGCCCGCCAGACGGCGCTCGTCCGGCGCTACGCGGCGCAGGATCCCAACCCCCTGGTGCTCTCGGGCGGGGACACCTTCCAGGGCACCCTCTACTACAACGTCTACCAGGGCCTCGCCGACGTGCTCTTCATGAACTACCAGGGCTATCAGGCGATGGCGGTCGGCAACCACGAGTTCGACAACGGCCCGGAGGCCCTCGCCCGCTTCGCGCAGAAGGCGCAGTTTCCCCTCCTCGCCTCCAACCTCGACCTCAGCGCCGAGCCGCTCCTGAAGGACCTCGTGAAGCCCTACGCGGTCCTGAGCGTCGGCGGGCAGAAGGTGGGCGTGATCGGCGCGGTGACGCCCGACCTGCCGCTGATCTCGTCGCCGGGCCCGAATGTGAAGATGCTCGAACTCACCGGGAGCCTGAACGCCAGCGTGAAGGCCCTTCAGGACCAGGGCATCGACAAGATTATCCTCGTCTCGCACCTCGGCTACACGCTCGAGCAGGAGGTGGCGAGGACGGTGCCCGGCCTCGACGTGATCGTGGGCGGGCACTCCCACACCCTGCTCGGAAGTTTCGACAACAAGGACTTCCCGCCGAGCGAGGGACCGTACCCCACCGTCGTGCAGAACCCCGACGGCAACCGCACCCTGCTCGTCGCCGCGTGGGAGTGGGGCAAGGTGCTCGGGCGCCTCCAGGTGACCTTCAACGACGCGGGCGCGGTCGAGAGCTTTCAGGGCAACCCCATCGTCGTCTCCGCCGACCTGCCGGAGGACCCCACCGCCCGGCGGATGATCGATACCCTCAGCGTGCCCATCGCCGCCCTGCGCCGTCAGGTCGTGGGCACCACCGCGAACGGCCTGAACGGGGCCCGCGAGGTCGTCCGCCGCCGCGAGAGCACGATGGCGAACGTCCTCGCCGACGCGGCCCTCGACGCGGCGAAGAACGCGGGGGCCACGGTCGCCTTCGTGAACGGCGGCGGCGTGCGGTCGAGCATCGACGCGGGCCCGATCACCTTCGAGGAGGCGATCACCGTCCAGCCCTTCGGCAACACGCTGACGGTCCTCGACCTGACGGGCGCGGAGATCCGGCAGGCCCTGGAGCACGGGGTCGCCACCTGGAGCGAGAACAAGGGCCAGTTCCTCCACGTCTCGCGCGGCATGAGCTACACCTTCGACCCCACCCGCCCCGCCGGGAGCCGCGTCACCGCCGTCACCGTCGGCGGCCAGCCCCTCGTGGATACCCAGACCTACACGGTCGCCATGAACACCTTCACCGCGAAGGGCGGCGACGGCTTCGACGTGTTCAAGAACGCCAGGGGCCGCCGCCTCGACACGGGCACCCTCGACATCGACATCCTGGTGAACTACCTCCGGGCCCGCCCGACCACCGACGCCCAGAACGAGGGGCGCATCGTGATTCAGAACGAGCCGAAGTAAGGCAACTCCAGCAGGGGATGGGGCGCGGCATGGAGGGTGGCCGCGTCCCTCTTCCGTCATCCTGAGCACGGAGCACATGCCCTGGAGCCTGCGGCGCAAGACCGGCTCGGCGTGACGACGTTCTGTGCGGGACCGTCTAGCCCCGCCCGAACTGCGGCGCCCCCTCCCTGATCCGCAACACGCTCTGCCGGAAAAACTCCGGGTCGTTCAGGGCGCGGGCGACCGTGTACGCCCCCTGGACGGCGGTGAACAGGTCGTCTCCAGCCGAGGGCGGCAGGCCGAGCAACACCGTCCGCTGCCGCAGGGCGCCCAGGTAGAGGCCGACGGTCTGCCCCGCCCGCGCCGCCGCCGGGTCGCCGAGCGCGCGCAGCTCGCCCGCCAGCGTGCCGAAGGGGCAGCCGAACTGCGCCGCGCCGGGCGGGTCGGCGAGCAGCCAGTCGAAGTACGCCTCGAACCACGCGCGCGAGGGCAGGGGAGAAAGCCGCGCGAGCAGGTCGAGCAACTCCGCCTCGCAGGCGTCGAGCGCGGCCCGCACGAGGTCTTCTCGCGTCTTGAAGTAGTAGTACATGTTGCCCAGGGGAACGCCCGCCGCCCCGGCCACGTCCTTGAGGGTCGTGCCCGCCACGCCGCTCTCCCGGTAGAGCCGCAGCGCCACGGCCACGATGTGCTCCCGTTTGCTCTGCATCCCTCACCTCCTGCCTGGTTCAAGATGCCATGAAGTCCGCCCGCACCCCGCGAGCCGCTCCCGGGCCTACTCTCAGTTGGAAAGCTGACTGAGTGGAACTCCGGGCGCAAGCCGTGGCCTGGCAGGGTCCCCTTTCGCCTGTTTTCCCAAGGAGGCTCTATGTCGCACCACCCCCGCCGCCCGCTGCTCCTCGCTGCCCTGACGACCGCCCTGCTCGGCTCCGCCCTCGCGGGAGGGAGCGCCGGGGCCGGGCAGTCGGGTGACCTCGACATCAACGGTGCCCGCATCCACTACGTCTCGCAGGGGAGCGGTACGCCGATGCTCCTGCTGCACGGCTACCCCCTCAGCGGCGAGCTGTTCTCGCGCAACCGTGACGCGCTGGCCGCCGCCGGGTACCGCGTGATCACCATCGACCACCGGGGTTATGGCCGCAGCACCGCTCCGGCGGGCGCCCCGGGCAGCCTGGAGACCTACGCGCAGGACGCCCTGGCCGTCATGGACCGCCTCGGCGTCCAGAGGGCGATCATCGGCGGGATGAGCATGGGTGGCCCGATCGCCTTCGAGATGTACCGCCACGCCCCGGGGCGCTTCCTGGGGCTGATCCTGATCGACACCATCGCCAATCCGGCGAGCATCGTCGAGCAGAACCTCTGGAAGGGCATGGCGCAGAAGGCGAGCACCTACGGCCCGCAGTCCCTGGCGCCCGAACTCCTCAAGGACATGCTGACGGGCGAGACGCGCACGCGCCGCCCTGCCGACGCCGCGTTCCTCACCAACATAGTCAAGCAGGCCAGCGTGGCGGCGGACGTGGCGGGGGCCAACGTGCTCGCCACTCGGCCCGACTCCATCCCGACCCTGAAGACCATCACCGTGCCCACCCTGATCATCGAGGGGCTCGAAGATACCGTCTACCCGCCCGAATTCTCCCTGAAGATGGCGCAGAACATCGCAGGCTCGAAGCTGGTGGTCATCCCCGGCGCCGCCCACGCCGCGATCTTCGAGAAGGCCGACGCCGCCAACCGGGCGATCCTCGACTGGGCCCGCACAGTCCGCTGACCCGGAGAGGAGAGGGCACGCCCGGACCGAAGAGCTGGGGCGCCCTCCTTTTCCCGTGATGGCCCTCGCCCCCGTGAGCAGGCCCCTCAGGACCGAGAACAGCGTGTCCATCCCTCACCCTCCCCCACGTTCGGGACCGCCCACCCACCAGCGCCGCCGCGTCGCGTTCGCGGTCAACAGGGGGTGGTCCCGGCGTTCGCCAGGTTCCATTTCCCGCCAACCGTAGCTGAGGCAGGAAAACGTCTCCGGGCCCAAGGAACTCATTCCCTTCACCCGGCGAATGTGTCGCCTCACAGCGTGAGCAGGCTTCGGCGCACCCGATCTGACGGCAGCACGGCACCTGATCCTCTGTGCAGGCTCGGTCTTGAGCCGTCGGGGGAAGGGGCCACCTGTCCCCGTCTCTGGCCGCCCTCAGCCACCCTATGGCGGTTCGGGTAGGCTCAGCAGAAACCGGTTACGATACGACGCGACTCGCCCCGGTGGCTAGACGGCTAGACGAGTATGTGAAGTATTGCTCCAGGTTCTCTGGAGACCTGTAAAGGAATTCACCCAAATTCGGCGCTCTGGAGCCGCTAATCTCTGGAAGGTTCCGGGGCACCTTTCGGCCCCCGGCTCCGGAGGCGAAGGTCATTGTTTGTTCCGCCTCCGTGAGAATTCTCAGCCTATGTTCTGCTTCCAGGAACATATTCGTCAGGCATTGGTCAGACCCACTGCACCTGTTTCCCGTGGGAGGAAGCTTCTCTTGAAAAAGATCAGTCTGAACACCGGCTCACGTGTCGAGGCTCCCGCCCTGATCGTGATCTCGCACCTCCGCTGGGACTTCGTGTTTCAGCGGCCCCAACACCTGATGACCCGCGCGGCGCGCACCCGCCGGGTCTTCTATGTGGAGGAACCGATTTTCGGCGCCGGACCCGACCGTCTGGAGCCGAAGGTCGACGCCAGCGGCGTGACCGTGCTCACCCCCCACGTGGAGGAGGGCCACAGCCCCGCGCAGTCCCAGACCCGCACGGCGCGGCTGCTCGGCGAGTTCGTGCGCGACGAGGGCCTGGAGACCTACGACCTGTGGGTGTACACGCCGATGGAGCTGCCGGTTACTTCGGGTCTGCGTCCACGCGTCACGGTGTACGACTGCATGGACGAACTCGCCAACTTCAAGGGCGCGTCTCCCGAGCTGCGGGAGCGCGAGGCCCGGCTCTTCGCGCAGGCCGACCTCGTGTTCACCGGCGGCCACCGCCTGTACGAGTCCAAGTGCGAGCAGCACGACAGCGCCCACCCCTTCCCGTCGAGCGTGGACGTGCCCCACTTCATGCGGGCGCGGACCGGGCCCGAGGACGCCGCCGACCAGGAGGGGCTGCCCCGCCCCCGCCTGGGCTTTTACGGGGTGATCGACGAGAGATTCGACATCGCCCTTCTCGGTGAGCTGGCCCGCCGCCGCCCGGAGTGGCAGTTCGTGCTTCTCGGCCCGGTGGTGAAGATCGACCCGGAGGAGCTGCCGCGCGGCGAGAACCTGCACTACCTCGGCATGAAGAAGTACGCCGAGCTGCCGACCTACCTCGCGCACTGGGACGTGGCGCTGCTGCCCTTCGCGCTGAACGAGGCGACCGAGTTCATCAGCCCGACCAAGACGCCCGAGTATCTCGCCGCCGGAGTGCCCGTGGTCTCCACCGGCATCCGCGACGTGATCCGGCCCTACGGCGAGCGTGACCTCGTGCGGGTGGCCGACGGAGTGGACGCCTTCGAGGCCGCCTGCGCCGCCGCCCTCACCGAGGCGGGCACCCCCGCCGCCGAGGAGCGCAGAGAGCGGGCCGACCGTTACCTCGCCACCCTCTCGTGGGACCGCACCTGGGCCGAGATGAGTGCGCTGATCGAGCAGGCCGCCGCCGAGCGCGTGGCCGTCGCGGGGGTGGCCGATGACTGAGCCGACCTCCGCAGGGCAGGGCTTCGACTATCTCATCGTGGGCGCGGGTTTCGCGGGCAGTGTCCTCGCCGAGCGGTTGGCCTCAGGCGGCAAGCGCGTCTTGATCGTCGACCGGCGGCCCCATATCGGCGGCAACGCCTACGACTGCTACAACGACGACGGCATCCTGATCCACCCCTACGGCCCGCACATCTTCCACACCAACTCGCGGGAGGTGATCGACTACCTCTCGCGCTTCACGAAGTGGCGGCCCTACGAACACCGCGTGCTGGCGAGCGTGGACGGTCAACTCCTGCCCATCCCGATCAACCTCGACACGGTGAACCGGCTCTACGGCCTGAACCTGACCTCCTTCCAGGTCGAGGAGTTCTTTGCCTCGGTCGCCGAGAAGGTCGATCAGGTGCGCACCTCGGAGGATGTGGTGGTCAGCAAGGTGGGGCGCGACCTCTACAACAAGTTCTTCCGGGGCTACACGCGCAAGCAGTGGGACCTCGACCCCGGCGAACTCGACGCCTCGGTGACGGCGCGGGTGCCGACGCGCACGAACCGCGACGACCGCTACTTCGCCGATGCGTTCCAGATGATGCCGCTGCACGGCTACACCCGGATGTTCGAGAACATGCTCGCGCACCCGAACATCAAGGTGATGCTGAACACCGACTACCGGGAGATCGCGGAGTTCATCCCCTACGGCCACATGATCTACACGGGGCCGGTGGACGCCTTCTTCGACTACTGCTACGGCAAGCTGCCCTACCGCAGCCTGGAATTCGTCCACGAGACGCACGCCGTAGAGCAGTTCCAGGCGGTCGGCACGGTGAATTACCCCAACGACTACGCCTACACGCGCATCAGCGAGTTCAAGCACATCACCGGGCAGCAGCACCGCCACACGTCGGTCGTGTACGAGCTGCCGCGCGCCGAGGGTGACCCCTACTACCCGATCCCCCGCCCCGCGAACCAGGAACTGTACAAGCGGTACGCCGCGCTGGCCGACGAGCGCCCCGACGTGACCTTTGTGGGCCGCCTCGCCACCTACCGCTACTACAACATGGACCAGGTGGTCGCCCAGGCGCTGACGACCTACAAGAAGCTCACGGCGGTCACGCCCGAGCCCGAAGTCCAGCCCGTCGGCTGACCCCAGGAAGGTGAACACCCGCCCGGCCAGCCAAGGCGTCGGGCGGGTGCTTCCTTTCCGCCTCAGCAGGTCCCTCGTCGAGGTGTGTGGAGGGGAGCAGAGGGCCGAGGGCGGTCCTCTTCGCCTTCTGCCTTCCGCGACGTTCGATGGGAAAAGGTGGTCTTCTTGACGTGTCAGGCCCCGGAGGGGAGCGCGAGCGAAGAGGCTCATGTTGAGCGTGGAGAGGCTTCGCCGCGCTCAGCATGACAGCGTTCTTGTGCCTGATGCCCCAGTTGACTGCTGCCCTAATTGAACAGCCGCCGCAGGTCCGCCGTATACTTCGCCAGCTCGTGCGGCGGGGCGAAGGTCTCGGCGGCGCGCAGCCGCAGCTCGAGGACCTCGCTCTCGAAGGGGTCGATCCGCAGGTACTGGTTGGCGAGGAGGACCACCCGGCGGTGGTCGCCCTCTGCCTGCACCCGCTCCATCTGGCGCCGCAATTCCAGCGTGAGGGCCAGCAGCGCCTCGTCGCGCAGGCCCTCGGCCCACTCGCTGTCCTCCAGGTCGGGGAGGAAGGGGCCGCGGTAGAGGGCCAGGGCGCGCGCCGTCTCCCTGCGGGCCAGGGCCTCCCGCAACGCGTGCAGGTCGAGGTCCACGTGGACGTCCCGGCCCAGGAAGTAGCGCGGCGCCTGGTGCGGTCCCTCGAAGCGCACGATCTGGGCGCCGAGCCGGTCACGCAGCTCCTTGAGGCACTGACGCATGTACGCGGCGCCACTCTTGGGGTCCTTTTCCGGGAAGAGGTCGAGCTGCATCTCCGCCCGCGTCCGCCCTGGGCTCAGGGTGATGTACACGAGGAGGGGCACCGTCCCCCCGTAGGTGAAGCGCACCTCCTCGCCGTCCTTGTGCACCGCCTGCCGCCCGAGGGTCTGCACCTGCACGGTGATCACCCCGTCCTCGGGCAGGGTGGGCGCCCCCGCGAGGTGCGCGAGGCGGTCGAGCAGCGGCTCCATGTAGGGCGCGATCTCGGGCTCCAGCACCGCGTAGTGCAGGAGTTCGCTCAGTTCTTCCAGGTCGGGGCGGAATTCGCCCAGTTGCCGCAGCCGCAGCATGTGGGTCAGGGCCTCCTTGAGCGCCGAGGCGACCGTCGCCTCCTGCCGCAGTTGCAGGGCCGCCGCCGCGTGGTGAAGCTGTACGCGCACGAGTTCGGGGCTGGTGCCCGCCTCCCGGAACATCTGCGCGGCCCGCTCCAGGTCGGCCACCGCGCTCGCCGGGTCACCCCGGCGGCGGGCGACCACCCCGCTTGTCGCCCAGAGTTCGGCGGGCCACTCGGCGGGCACGCTCCCGAAGCCGAGCAGCGTGTCCACCGCCCTGCCGTGCTGACCGACGAGGCTCTGGTGCTCGGCGAGGCGGGAGACCACCCAGACCCGCAGGTTGTGGTCTTGCAGGCTCTCGGCAAGAGGCCGCAGTTCTTCGAGCACGTGGATGTAGGTGGGGTAGTCGCCGTTCAGACGCAGGAGCTCGGCCTCGCTCGTCATGAGCAGCGCCCGCAGGCGTGGCGAGTCGGCCTGCTTGAGCGTCCGCTTGGCCTCCCAGAGCGTCTCCCGCGCCTCGGCAAACTCGCCGTGGGCGATCTGGAGTTCGAGCAGGTTCCGCAGGGCGCTCAGGCGTGGGGCGGGGTCGGGCAGGGTGGGCAAGACGCCCACGGCCTCGGAGAGCAGCAGTTTGGCCCGTCTGGGATTGCCGAGCAGCGTGTACATCTGCGCGAGCGAGACGGTGACCCGCGCCGTCCATTCCTCGTTCCCCAGCGCCACGTAGCCGTGCCACGCCCGCTCCACCCGCCGCAGGCCCTCCGCCGTCTGCCCCGCCTGAAACTCCGCGACGCCCCACCAGCGCAGACACCGGAGCAGCACTTCTCCGCTCAGCCCCGGCGCCATCGTCTGAAGGTGCGAGGCGGCCTCCTCGAAGCGCCCCAGCAGCCGCAGCACGTTGCCGAGTTCGACCTGCCCCTCGGGGTCCCCCAGCAGGCTCGCCTTGGTCAGGGCGAGTTCAGCCTCCTCCAGCCGCCCGGTGTTGAGCAGCGAGATCCCCAGAAGACTGTGTTCACGCGCGGTCCGCGCCCTCCCGCTCAGGAGCGTGACGACCCCCTCATACTGCCCGGCCTCGAACTTTTCCTCGACGTCGCTCATCACATGATCCCCAGTTCTTATACGACTCTTCCTTTACCTTGAATCTATGAAAAGCGACACGGGACGGAAGGCTGGCCTGGTTTTCATTGCTATCCTGACGAGTGCATTGACGTTGGCACAGGCCGCCGGGGCCAAGGACTTCGGTCAACGGAGCGTTCAGGAACAAACCGGGGTGTCCGGCGCGCAGGGTGGGGCGAAAGACTTCGGGCAATAAATATGGCGCGCCCCCAGCCCCAGCGCCCCAAGGACAAGCCCGCCCCGCCGGTGCAGCCCGTGCAGGCGACTCCTCGTCCGACCCTGCCCATCATGCTCGGCGGAGCGGTCGACTTCGGTCAACGTTAGAATACACCCCTTCACACGCCGTTTCTCCCGGTGCCTCCCGCCCGGGAGGTTTTCCTTTGGCCCGGTGTATGAGCTTCCCCCGTCAGGAATATTAAGTTTTTCATTCGCCATTGATGCCCTTCCCCCATCCTCCGCACGGCACAATGCCCGACAGGTCTTTCGCCCGGGAGGGCCTGAAGTCCGGCGCCATCTGCGCCCGGTCTCCCTCCCGGCGACGCCGCCTTCCCTTCCAGGAGAGTCCTTGAAGGAACATTCGTTGCAGCACTCGGGTCCGGGACATGGCCGGAGGGGGCCGTGTTCCCGGCGCGTTCGCCGAGCGGGTCGGGCGAACGCGGCAGGGGGAAGTTCGATGGACAACTTGGAATTGTGGGTGGGCGTCGAACCCACCGTGAGCCGGGTCGGAGACGAGACGATGGACCAGCTCGTCCTGGGCGGTTTCGACCGACGACCCCACGACATCGACCGCCTCGCCTCCACGGGCGCGAAGGCCGTGCGCTTTCCGCTGCTGTGGGAACGCACCGCGCCGGGCGACCTCGCGGACGCCGACTGGCGCTGGGGCGCTGAGCGGCTCGCCCGCCTCGCCGGGCACGGGCTGGAACCCATCGTCGGCCTCGTTCACCACGGCAGCGGGCCCTTTCACACGCATCTGCTCGACCCGGGCTTCGCGGACGGGGTGGCCGCCTATGCCCGGGCGGTGGCCGAGCGCTTCCCGCACCTGACGATGTACACGCCCGTCAACGAACCGCTGACGACCGCGCGCTTCTCGGCGCTGTACGGCCACTGGTACCCCCATGCCCGCGACGAGGCGAGCTTCTGGCGGGCGCTGCTGCACCAGCTCCGGGCGACCGTGCTGGCGATGGCGCAGATCAGGAAGGTCAACCCGGGGGCCCGCCTCGTGCAGACCGAAGACCTCGGGCACACGTCGAGCACGCCCGCCCTGCGCTATCAGGCCGACTTCGAGAACGAGCGGCGCTGGCTGAGCCTCGACCTCCTGCTGGGCCGGGTGGACGAGACGCACCCCCTCTGGGGCTACCTGCGCTGGGCCGGGGTGGACGAGCGCGAGCTGCGCTGGTTCGCCGAGCACCCCTGCCCGCCCGACATCGTGGGCCTGAACGTCTACGTGACGAGCGAGAGATTCCTCGATGAGCGGTTGCACCGCTACCCGCCCCACACCCACGGGGGCAACGGGCGGCACCGCTACGCCGACGTGGAGGCCGTGCGCGTGCGCGGCGAGGGGCTGGGCGGCCCCGGAGAGCGGCTGCGCGAGGCCCACGCGCGCTACGGCCTGCCCCTGGCGATCACGGAAGTCCACCTGGGCTGCACCCGCGAGGAGCAGCTCCGCTGGCTGCACGAGACGTGGCGGGCGGCACAGGCCGTCCGGCAGGAAGGGGCCGACGTGCGCGCCGTCACCGCCTGGGCGGCCCTGGGCGCCTTCGAGTGGAACAGTCTGCTGACCCGCCGGAGTGGCCACTACGAGAGCGGGTTGTGGGACGTTCAGGCCCCCGAGCCGCGCCCCACCGCCCTGTTCGGCCTCGCCCGCGACCTCGCCGCCGGGCGCGACCCCGCCCACCCCGTGCTGCGGGGCCCCGGCTGGTGGCGGCGCGGGGAGCGGCTGATCTTCCCGGCGCACGGCCCGGTGCGTGTGGAGAAGCCCGCCGGACCGCCCCTCCTGATCACGGGCGGGGCGGGCACCCTGGGCCGGGCCCTCGCCCGGGCGTGCGAGGGACGCGGCCTGCCCTACCGGCAGCTCTCCCGCCGCGACCTCGACATCGCCGACCCGGCCTCGGTCGAGCGGGCGCTGGACGAGCACCGCCCCTGGGCCGTCCTCAACACCGCCGGATACGTGCGGGTGGACGACGCGGAGGCGGACCCCCGCAACGAGCGCGAGAACGCCCTCGGGCCGCGCCTGCTCGCCCGCGCGTGCGCGCAGAGCGGCGTGCGGCTGCTCACCTTCTCCTCGGGCCTCGTGTTCGGCGGGCGTAAGAGCCAGCCCTACGTCGAGTCGGACACCCCGGGGCCGCTGAACGCCTACGGGCGCTCCAAGCTCGCCGCCGAGCGGGCCGTGCTGGAGACCCTGCCGGACGCCCTCGTCGTGCGGACGGGCGCGCTGTTCGGTCCCCGGGACGGGCAGAACTTTGCGGCCCACGTCCGGCGTGAACTGCGGGCCGGGCGCCCCGTGCGCGCGGCGGGCGACCAGATCGTCTCGCCGACCTTCGTGCCCGACCTCACCCACGGAGTGCTCGACCTCCTGATCGACGGGGCGGGCGGCCTGTGGCACCTCGCCAACGCGGGCGCCGTGAGCTGGGCGGAGTTCGCCCGGATGATCGCCCGCGCCTGCGGCCTCGACCCCCTTCTCGTCGAGGAGGTGCCCGGCTCCGCCCTCGGCCTCCCCGCCCCGCGCCCGGCCTCCAGCGCCCTGGCGAGCGAGCGCGGCTGGCTCATGCCGGACCTCGCGCCCGCCCTCGCCCGCTGGAGCGCCGACGTGGAGAGCGCCGAGCGGGAGATGCTGGCCGCGGACTGAGCCCCGCCCCTGCCAGGAGGGGGGAACGGCAGGGGAGAGGGGCGCGCGGCTGTTGTTCCTCCTCCGTCGTTCAGGGGGGGAGGTCGTCTCGTCAGAGTGTTCCGCCGATGCCGGAAAGGTTTTGCCCGGCGGCGACCGAGAGCGCAGCGAGCGCTTCGAGCACCGCGTCCTGAGCCTGCAAGCGGGCGAAGCGGGCCTGCTTGAGCGCGAGTTGCGTCCCCTGAAGCGTTACCGCACTGATCGTCCCACTCCTGAGCCGCGCCGCGTCCTGGCTGTAGCTCTTCTGCGCGGCGGCCTCCCGGCTTTGCGCCACCCCAAGCTGGGCTGCCGCGTTCTGGGCCGTTTGATACGCCCCCGCCAGCGTCGTCTGCGCATTCTTCTGCGCCGCGTCGAGGCTCCGCTGGGCGTTTGCCAGCGTCGTCCGTGCGTCCGCCAGCGTCCGCGCCGGGGTGAAGTCGTTGTCGGCCAACCTCACGGCCAGTTGCGCCTCGGCCACGTCCTGCTGGGCACTCACCACGCCCGCGAGGTTGGCATTCAGCCCCGTCCGCAGTGAGGCGAGGCTGGTCTTGAGCGAGGGCACGTTGGGGGCTCCCGCCGCCCGCACGTCGCTGCCCAGTCCGGTGAGGGTGGCGAGGCGGGCGGAGGCGAGGTTGACCTGGGCGCGGGCGTCGGTGAGGTCCTCGCTGCTGCCCGCCAGCGTGTTCTGGGCCCGCTGCACGTCAAGGGGGGTGGCGTTGTTGACACTGAGCTTGACCCGCGCGACCTGCAAGGCCTTCTGGTCGACCTGCACCTGGAGGGACTGGAGTTCAACGTTCTCCTGCGCCTCCAGCAGGGCCGTGTAGGCGTTCACGGTATTTTGCAGGGTGGAGAGCCGGGCGGCCCGGAGCCCCACCCGGGCGAGGGCTTCGGTGTTGCGGGCTGAGAGCTTGGCAGCGGCGAGGGTGTTGGGGTCGGCCTGGGCGGCGCGGTTGGTGGCGGCGGCCTTGTCCAGGTTGGCCTGGGCCGTGCGAACGTCCGCTCCATTGGCGAGGGCGGATTGCACCGCACGGGTGAGCGTGACGGCGGACTGGGCCGTCGCCGCCGGGAGCAGCAGTGCGGCGGACAGGAAGACGAAGGGAAGGGCACGCTTCACGGGGCGCCTCCGGCGGCGTTCTGGAGTCGGATGAGATCGAGTTGCACCGTCACGCGCGCCTGCACGAGGTTGCGCCCCGCCTGATCCAGGGCAATCTGCGCGCTCGTCACGGCGTCGGCGGTCCCGGTCCCGGCCCGCAGCCGGGCCTGCGCGGCGCTCAGGGTGGCCTGGGCGACCTGTACCTGGGTGGCGCCCGACCCCAGGGCCGTGAGGTTCGTCTGCGCGGTGCTGTAGAGGGTGCGGACGCTCAGCTCCGCGTTTTGCTGGGCCACCTGCACGCTGAGCTGCGCCTGGGTGACGTTCGCCTGCGCCGCCGAGAGCTGGGCGCGCAGGGCCGGAGAGTACACCACGTAGCTGCCCGTGACGCTGGCGACCACCCGGTTGCCCGCGCCGCTCCCGCCGAAGGGCACGCTGTAGCCCACCCCGGCGTTGCCCGCCTGCACGTCGAGTGTGGCGCTCAGCCCGCCGCTGGTGGCCGGGCCGTAACGCAGGCTGGCCGTGAGGTCGGGCAGGCGCTGGTCGCGCTGCTGTTCCTCCAGCGTCTCCTGGGCGGCGGCGAGGGTGTTCTGTGCCTCGATCACGTCTACCGTATTCGTTCTGGCACGGGTGACGAGAGTATTCAGGTCCGGCAGGGTGAAGGCGCCCGCGGGTTGGGTGGAGAAGGTCACCCCCGTCAGGCTCTGGCCGAGCACCGCCGCGAGGTTCAGCCGGGCGACCTCCAGGTCGCTGCGCGCCTCGAGCAGGGAGGCCTGGGCGAGCTGCACGTTCGCCTGCGCGCTGAGCACGCTCTCCTGGGTGGCGTTGTTCTGGGCGCGCTGGGTGCGGGCGATCTCCAGTTGGCGTTGCCGCAGGGCCAGGGTGTCCTGAGCGAGGGTCACGTCGCGCCCGGCGACCACGGCGGCGAGGTACTGCTGGTACACGTTGAGCCGCGCGCTGGCCTGGGCGGCCTGGAGGCTGGCCTGCGCGAGGGTGAGGCTGCGCTGGGCGGTCCGCAGACTGTTCTGGCCACTCGACCACGGCAGTAGGCCCAGGCTCGCCTGCACGCCGACGCTGCCCCCCAGGCTGCCCGCGGTGGAGGTGGTTGTGCCGTCGTCGGCGGTGGCGGTCGAACCCCCCGCGTAGCTCGTGCTGCCGGTGACGCTGACGCTCAGGCCCAGGGCGCGGCGGGCGGCGTCGAGGTTTTGCCCGGCCACCTGCACGCTGAGCTGGGCCTGGGTCACGCCCGGCGCCTGCGCCAGCCGCGCGAGGGCCCCCTCCAGCGTCAGCGTGCTCGGGTTCGCCGAGGAGGGGGCTGCCGGGCCCGGGGTGGTCTGCGCGCAGGCGCCGCCCACGCCGAGGGCCAGCGCGAGCCCCAGGGCCAGGCGCCCGCCGGACCGGGGGATGGGTGGGGGGGAAGGCCGGGTCATGCGGCCCAGCCTGCGCCGCGCCCGCGAAGGGGCCGCGAAGTGTTGTTGAAGGTTTGTCGAAGGAGCCGGGGCGCGCTGGGGCCACCCTTCGCGGCGGGGAGAGAGGCGGGGCGGGGGCGCTGGCCTTCGTTCAATCTTCGCTGACGACACCTACCATCTAAGCATGAGCGCCCTGATCCTGATCGTGGAGGACGAACCCCAGCTCGCGGAGGTGCTCGAAGCCTACGCCCGCCAGGAGGGCTACCGCACCGAACGCGCCGCCGACGGCCACGCCGCGCTGCGGGTCTACCGCGCCGCCCACCCCGACCTGATCCTGCTCGACATCATGCTGCCGGGCCGCGGCGGCCTCGACGTCCTCAAGACCGTGCGGCAGGGCGGCTCCACCCCCGTGATCCTCGTCACCGCCCGCGCTGAGGAAACCGACCGAATTGTCGGCCTGGAGCTCGGTGCCGACGACTACGTGGTCAAGCCCTTCCGCCCCCGCGAGGTGATGGCGCGCGTGAAGGCGGTGCTGCGGCGGGTCGGCGCGGCCCTGGACGACACCGAGCGTCCGCTGCGGGTGGGGCCGCTGGAGGTCGACCGCCGGGCGGTGCTCGCGCGGGTGAACGGCCAGGCGCTCGGCCTCACCCCGGCGGAGTTCCGGCTGCTCGCCCACCTCGCGCAGGTGCCGGGGCGGGCTTTCACGCGCGAGGAGCTGCTCGCCGCGGCCCTGCCCGACTCGGACGCCCTGGAACGGGTGGTGGACGCGCACCTCGCCTCGGTGCGGCGCAAGCTCGACGCCGCGCGGGCGGGGGGTCTGCTCCACACCGTGCGGGGGGTGGGCTACCGCCTGGAGGCGCCCGCTTGACCTCACCCCCGCCCCGCCTCCCGCCCCGCCCACGCACGCCCAGCCTCGCGGTGACGCTCCTGCTCGCCATGCTGCTCGTCGTGGGGCTGGCGGTGGGGGGCATGTTCCTGTTTTCCAACCTCGCCGTGCGCCGCGAGATCGCCCGCCTGCCGCCCGAGGTCCAGACCTACCTCCGCGAGCGCCAGGAGGCCGAGCGCCGCGGCGAGGAGCCGCCCCCCCCGCCCCGTCCCCCGTCCCGGACCGACGACCCCGAGGCCGCCCCCTCCGGCACCGGCGCATCAGGGTCGGGCACCGGGAATGCCGACGCCGCCCGTTCGCGCGGGTACCGGGGGGGCGGGCTTCCGGTGGTGCTGAGTCCCCGCGCCCGCTCCTTCGTCCGCGACGTGCAGACCAGTCTGGTGCAGGGGGGCCTCGTCGCGGCGGCGGTGGCGGCGTCCCTCAGCCTGCTCCTCGCGCGCCGTCTGGCCCGCCCGATCACCGCCGTCTCGTACGCGGCGGCCCGGCTGGCGCGGGGCGACCTCTCCTCCCGTGCCCCCGTCCTGAGCGGCGAGCGCGAGGTGGCCGACCTCGCCCACACCTTCAACGAGATGGCGGGGAACCTCCAGGCCCTGGAGCGCGAGCGCCAGCAGGCCGTCGCCGACATCGCCCACGAGCTGCGCACTCCCATCGCCGTCATGCAGGCGCGCCTCGACGCCCTCGAAGACGGCGTGTACCCCCTCGAACCCGGCCAGATCGCCCTGCTGAGCACCCAGACCCAGCTCCTGACCCGCCTCGTCGGCGACCTGCGCACGCTGACCCTCGCGGACGCCGGGCGGCTGGGCCTGCACACGCGGGAGGTGGACCTCTCCGACCTCGCTGGGCAGGTCGTGCGCGACCTCGGCGACCGGGCCGGGGCGCGCGGCGTGGCCCTGGTCCTCCACGCCGTCCCCGCCCCCGTCGTGGCCGACCCCGACCGGCTGCGGCAGGTGGCGGCCAACCTCGTCGAGAACGCCCTGCGCCACGCCCGCGCCCGGGTCGAGGTGTGGGTGGAGACGGACGCCGACGCCGCCCGCCTGCATGTGGACGACGACGGCCCGGGCATCCCCGAGGAGAGCCGTGAACTGGTGTTCACCCGTTTCGCCCGCCTCGACGAGAGCCGGGCGCGGGACACGGGGGGGAGCGGCCTCGGCCTCGCTATCGTGCGCGCCCTCGCCCACGCTCACGGCGGGCAGACGAGTGCGGGCCCGTCCCCCCTCGGCGGCGCGAGATTGACCGTGAGCCTGCCTCTGCACCGAGAAGGCAGCCTCGATGTGAGGGGGCAGACACCATAGCGGCCAGCCGTCAATTAATACAAAGCCTTGTCTGGCACTCCCTGCCGCCGATCCTTGCCTCACGTTCGCCCGTCTCTTCGATCGGTCGGTTTTTCGCAGGTTTTCTGTCGCAAGGAGCCTCCACCGCGCTCCTGCTGTGCCCGGTTGCCTAGGCGGGAGCGATGGCAGGGGGTGGGATGCAGGGCGTCCTGGATGCACGTTTGGGTGTATTAATTATACCGGTGGCTGGGCTGGGGAGGCGTCTGCCTTAACAGCGGGTGCAGGCGGCGTTCATCCCCCTGGGGCGCGGGGGGTGAAGGGTAGGGGGGCTGTGGCCGGCGAGGACGCTGCCCACGGCATCTCACCCGAGCCCGGTTCTCAGGAGGACCCTGCCATGACCACGTACCGCAAGCTGGGCCGCAGCGGCCTGCATCTCTTTCCCATCGGCCTAGGCAGTATGCAGTTCGGCTGGAGTGCCGACGAGCCGACCTCGCAGGCCATCATGGACGCGTACTACGAGGCGGGCGGCAATTTCATCGACACCGCCGACATCTACACGACGTGGACCGAGGGCAATCCCGGCGGCGTCTCCGAGGAGATCATCGGGCGCTGGATCAAGGCCCGAGGCAACCGCAATGACATCGTGATCGCCACCAAGGTGCGCGGGCCGATGGGGCAGTTCGGGGGCGAGGGAAGGAAGTCAGTCCACCAGCGCGAGGGCCTGTCCCGCCGCTGGGTCATGCAGGCCTGCGAGGACAGCCTCCGCAGGTTGCAGGTGGACTACATCGACCTGTACCAGGCCCACTGGATCGACAACCAGACCCCCATCGAGGAGACGCTGGAGGCCCTCACCGAACTCGTGAAGCGCGGGTACGTGCGCTATATCGGTTGCTCGAACTACTCCGCGTGGCGGCTGATGCAGGCGCTGTGGACGAGCGACCGGCGGGGCCTGGAAGCCTTCGTGAGCATCCAGCCCGAGTACAGCCTGCTCTCGCCGACGCGGGCCAACTTCGAGCGCGAGCTGATGCGGGTGTGCGAGGCCTACGAGATCGGGATCGTGCCGTGGAGCCCGCTGGGCGGCGGGATGCTCACCGGCAAGTACAGGCGCGGCCAGCCCCTCCCCGAGAGCGTGCGGGCGGACGAGAACGCGCGGCGGCGCTTCAGTGACCGCAACTTCGACATCGTGGAGACGCTGGAGGCGGTGGCGGGGCGGCACGGGGCCAAACCCGCGCAGGTGGCGCTCGCGTGGCTCCTGGCCCAGCCCATGATGACTTCCCCCATCATCGGCGCGAACAACGTCACCCAGCTCGGGGAACTCCTCGGCACGCTGGAACTCCAGCTCAGCCCCGAGGACCTCGGCGAGATCACCCGCGTCAGCGACTGGGAGCGGGCGAGAACCGAGCTGGAGACGTGAGCGCGGGAGCAGTTGGGGAGGGAAGGGCGCTCCCGACCCCGCGCGGAGGAGAAACGAGCACCGAGCCATGACGGACACGAACCCAGAACCGGGCCTCTCCTCGCAGCCCTGGGGCACGGCGCCGGACGGCCAGCCTGTCACGCTCTACGAGTTGCGGAACCGAAGCGGCCTGCGGGCCCACATCACGGACTTCGGGGGCGTGGTCGTGCGCCTCCTCACGCCGGACCGGGAGGGCAGACTCGGGGACATCGTGCTCGGCCACGACCGGGCCGAGGGGTACTTCGACCTCGGCACGTCGCCCTACTTCGGCGCGCTCATCGGGCGGTACGGCAACCGGATCGCGGGCGGGCGCTTCACCCTGGACGGCAGGGCGTACGGGCTCGCGCGGAACAACGGCCCCAACGCCCTGCACGGCGGCGAGCGGGGCTTCAACCTGCGCCTGTGGCAGGGGCGGCCCATCGACGGTGAGAAGGGTCCCGCCCTCGCACTCTCGTACCTCAGCCCGGACGGGGAGGAGGGCTACCCGGGGAACCTCGCCGTGCGGGTGACGTACACGCTGACGGACGACGACTCCCTCCAGATCGACTATCAGGCGACGACGGACGCGCCCACCATCCTCAACCTCACGAACCACACGTACTGGAACCTGAGCGGCGACGCGGGGCGGGACATTCTCGGGCACGAGTTGACGGTGCACGCCGACCACATCACGGCCATCGGCGGGACGCTGATCCCCACGGGTGAGCTCCGGTCCGTGGAGGGCACGCCCTTCGACTTCCGGGAGGGGAGGGCCGTGGGGGCGCGGGTGGACGAGCCGGACGAGCAACTGCGCTTCGCGGGCGGCTACGACCACAACTTCGTGCTGCGGGACGGGGAGGGGCTCAGGCCCGCCGCCGAACTCCGCGACCCCCTCTCCGGGCGGCGGGTCGAGGTCCTCACGACCCAGCCGGGAATGCAGTTCTACTCGGGGAACTTCCTCGACGGCTCCATCGTGGGGAAGGAGGGCCAGGTCTACGGGCACCGCTGGGCCGTGTGCCTGGAGACGCAGCACTTTCCGGATTCGCCCCACCACCCGGAGTTTCCCTCCACGGTGCTGCGGCCCGGGGAGCGCTTCACCTCGCGGACGGTGTACGCCTTCTCGGCGCGCTGAGCACGGCGCCGGGGGGGGGGGTGCGTGAGAAAGGGCACCCGGGGGGGCGGCGGGGTAAGAGCGGTGAGACAGGCCGGGGCTCAGGGTGGAGGAAGTTCCGCGCGGACTCCTCCTCCCGCGGCGCCCGGAGACGCCTGCCCATGTCCACCCCCGCCCAGTTCGCGCGTTACCACCGGCTCGTGCAGGTGCTCGCCGACCTCGCCCGCAGCAGCCGGGACGTGGGGGCGGTCGTCCAGACGGTGCACCGGCAGGCGGAGACGCTCTTTTCCACCCACGTGACCCTGCTGGCGCTGCTTGCCTCGCCGGAGGAGTGGGTGTGGGAGCTGTACGAGGGCCGCCAGCACACGACGAGCCGCCTGCCCTTCTACGAGGAGGGCGTGGTGGAGCAAGCGCTCGGCGGCCCGCTGTCGATTCCCGACCTCACGGCGTACCTCACCGAATTCCCCGTGCGGGTGCGGCGGGTGCTGAGCGCCGAGGAGGTCGTGCTCGACGTGCGGGAGATCGAGGACGAGGCGGAGAGCGTGCACGCGCTCCTGCTCGTGCCGCTGGAGATCGGGGGGAAGCGGGTGGGGGTGCTCTCCATCCAGAGTTACCGGGTGCACGCCTTCGACGAGACCGACCTGCTGTTTCTGGAGCTGCTCGGGCAGCACGTCGCCATCGCCCTGGAAAATGCCCGCTGGCACGCGCAGCTCGAGCGGGCCACCCTCACCGACCCCCTGACCGGCCTGCCCAACCGCCGGGCCTTCGGGGCGCGGGCCGAGCGGGCCCTGGGCGCGGCCCAGACGGGCGAGGCCGCGCCCACGCTCGTGCTCCTGGACATCGAGCGGTTCAAGGGGATCAACGACACCTTCGGGCACGACGTCGGCGACGAGGTGCTCGTGACCGTCGCGGAGGTGCTGGGACGGGCCCTGCCGCCGGGGGCCGCCTTCCGGCTGGGGGGCGACGAGTTCGCCCTGCTCGTGGAGGGAGACCGGGGGGAGGTCGGGCGGGAGGTCGAGAGATTGAACGCGGCCCTGCGGGAGGCGCGGTGGCCGCCCGGCGTCGGCCCGGTGTGTCTCAACGCCGGGGCGGCGCGGGCGAGGCCGGGCGACTCCCTGAGCGTCTGGCTGCGCCGCGCCGACCAGCGGATGTACCACGCCAAGCGGGGCTGCGCCGACCGGGCGGGCACGCGCTGGGGCCTCGACTTCGGCCCCCTCGACTTGGGCCCCCTCGACTTGGGCCCGGCCCCGGGGTGAGGGGATGGGGAGAGGCCGGGGTCAGCCCCAGGGCTCCCGGGCGAAAGACAGGGCGGATGAAGCCGCCACCCCGGGAGCAGCGAGGCCTCCCCGGCGTCGGAGGTGACCCTTCTCTCCGCTCAGGGTAACGACGCTTCTTCTGGCGAATGTTCCGGGACAAGAGGGTTCACTCCTCTCCGTGTGACGAGCATCCCTTGTTGGGCCGAGCACACGCCGCCCGAGCCGACGGGACTCCCCTGTACTCTGGCCGGAGCGATGGACACCGACCTCCCCCACGCCCAGGCCCGACTCCTCCGGCAGACCCTCCGCTCACAGGGCCAGGCGCTGGGGGACGAGGCGGCCCGCGCCGTGGTGGCCCGGTTCTGGGAGCAAGCCGGGGCGAACGGCTCTCCGCTCGGCAGGCTGGACGAGGCGCTGCGGGAACACGGCCTTGCGCTGGACGCGGGGACACGCTCGCGGACGGCCTGGACCCTGCTCGGCGTCGCTGCTCCGGGGGCCGTGCGGTTGACGCCCGGGGCACGGGGCAGGCTCACCCACCTCGTCGAACTCCACGACCTGTCGCTGCCGTCGCGGGCCCGGGAGGTGGGGGGGCAGCTCGCCCGGGAGCGCACGCTGACCGCCGACCTCCGGCGCGCCCGCCCGTGGCTGGGCGGTGGGGAAGGGGTGCGGGACGTGCTCGCCGCCGTCTTCGACAACGAGTGGAGCGGCTTCCTGAGTCTGCTCGGCGAGTTCGGCCCCTGGGTCTATGCGCCCAGCGTCGCCGACCTCCAGGCGCTGTCGCACCGTTACGCGGCCCTCGTGCGGCTGGCCGCGGGGAGCCGGGAGGAGGACGTGCTCGCCGCCGCCGTGCGGCTGGGGCGTGCCTCCCCCGCCGGGTCCCTCCTTGCCCGCCTGGAGGCCACGGCCTACCGCGCCGGGGGTGAACCGCCGTCCCGGACCCCGCCGCCCAGCCCGGACCGACTCGTGGAGGTGGAGCAGACGTTCTGGGACGCCGCCCAGGAACAGGCCCGGGGGCAGCGGGACCGGTGGGCCGCCCGGCGCCGGACGTAGGTTCCATTCCCACCGCCCTCCGCAGGTCGTGAGGCGAATGTTGACAATTCCCCAAGCGCCTGTCATCCTCTTTTTGAACGTTCAAATCATCTGCCCGAGGGGGTGTCATGACCCGAGCCACGCTCCGGGATGTTGCCGCGCACGCGGGCGTCTCGCACCAGACCGTCTCCAACGTGCTCAACGACCACCCGTCCATCCGCCCCGCCACCCGGGAGCGCGTGCTCGACGCGATCCGTGCCCTCGACTACCACCCCAACGCCGCCGCCAAGGCGCTGCGCGAGTCGCGGGTGACCACCCTTTGCTGCGCGTTTTACGGGCACGCGGCGGACGAGATCAATGATCCCTACCGCAACCTGGTGCAGTCGGCCTTCATCGCGGAGGCGAACGCGCGGGGGTACTCGATCACGACGGCGATGTTGCAGGGGGGGCAGCCGGAGGGTCTCCGGGCCCTGCGCACCGCCTTCCTGGGCCGCAGCTTCGGGGGCGTGGTGGTGGTGAGCACGACGCTGCCGCCGGAGTGGATGCGGGCCCTGGAGGGCTGGGAGATTCCCGCGGTGCTGTTCGACCGCTCGGACCCGGCGGGGGGGCTGCCCTCGGTGACCGCCGACTACGCGGGGGGGGTGGCCGGGCTCGTCGCGTACCACGTCGCGCGCGGGCGGCGGGACCTCGCCCTGGTGGGGCCGGGCGACGACTTCGGCACGAGCGCGGTGCTGCGCCGCGAGGGCTTCCTGGCGGCGGCGCGGGCCCACGGGGTGCGCGCCCGGATCGAGGAGGGGGCCTGGACCGCCGAGGCGGGGGGGGGCGCCTTCCGGCGGCTGTGGGGGGGGGGGGAGCGCCCGGGCGCCGTGCTGTGCGGCAACGACCGCATGGGGGCGGGGGCGCTGTTCGCCGCGCGGACGCTCGGGGTGCGGGTGCCGGGGGAGGTGGCGGTGAGCGGCTTCGACGACTTCGAGTTCGCGCGCTACACGGCGCCCAGCCTGACGACCGCCCACGTGCCCCACGGCGAGATGGCCCGCCTCGCGGTGCGGCGGCTGCTGGGCCGTCTGGAGGGCCACGCGCCCGCGCACGAGAGCGCCGAGATCCGGCTCCCCGTCACCCTCGTCCCGCGCGAGTCCGCGTAACGGAGGTTCGTATGACCGCTCCCGTCCAGACGGAATCCGTCGCCCTGCCCGCGCGGGCGCCCACCAAGCGCCGCTCACCCGGCTGGCTGGCGGGTTATCTCTTCATCCTCCCCGCGATCGTCGGCTTCGCGGTGTTCTACCTGTACCCGGCGCTGCGCGGCCTCCAGATCAGCTTCACCGACTGGAACCTGCTCAGCCAGCCGAGGGACGTGGGGCTCGCCAACTACCAGGAGGTCGTGCGCGACCCCAAGTTCTGGTCGGCGCTGTGGATCACGGTGAAGTACGTGCTGTGGAATATCCCGCTCCAGACCGTCCTCGCGCTCATTCTCGCGGTGGCGATGGACCGGCTGGTGAAGAGCATGTTCGTCAAGGGCCTGCTGATCGTCCCGTACCTGCTCTCCAACGTCATCGTGGCGATGATCTTCCTGTGGATGCTCGACCCGCTGCTGGGGATCGTGAACCAGTGGCTCGACCTCACCCCGCTCGGCAAGCAGCCCTTTTTCACCTCCGCCGAGCAGGCGATTCCCACCATCGCCCTCGTGAACGTCTGGAAGCACGTGGGTTTCAACGCGCTGCTCTTTTACGCCGGGCTCCAGGCGATCCCGCGCACCGTGTACGAGGCGGCGGCCATCGACGGGTCGAGCGAGTGGACCACCTTCCGGCGGATCACCCTGCCCCTCCTGCGCCCGGTGACCGTGTTCGTGCTCGTGACCTCGGTGATCGGTTCTTTCCAGATCTTCGACACGGTGGCGGTCACGACCCAGGGCGGTCCGGCGGACGCGACGAAGGTACTCGTGTACTACATCTACCAGAACGCCTTCTCGTTCTTCCGGATGGGCTACGCGACCGCGATGAGCATGGTGCTCTTCGCCATCCTGATCGTGTTCACCCTCGTGCAGATGCGCCTGCTGCGCGCCAACGAGTCGGACCTCGAATGAAGCCCACCGACCCGGGGAGACGAACGTGACCACCGTCCCGCACACCGACACGGCCCAGCCCCCCCGCCCCCGCAGGCCCTTTCCCCTCGGCAGGCTGTTCGCCTACCTCGGCCTCGCGCTCATCATCTTGATCTCGCTGTTCCCGATTTGGATCGTTCTAAAGACGGCGCTGACGCCCACCCGGGCGCTGTTCACCGAGGCCGCGTCGCTGTGGCCGAGCGAGCCCACCCTGATCAACTTCCGGCGGGTGCTGGGGCTGGTCACCCTGGAGGAGGCGCAGGCGGCGGGCGGCTCGGGGAGCGCGGTGAATTTTCTGAACGCGATGAGAAACAGCCTGATCTTCACCGGGCTGATCGTGGTGGGGCAGACCTTCTTCTCGGCGATGGCCGCCTACGCCTTCGCGCGGTTGCGCTTTCCGGGGCGGGACGTGATCTTCACCCTGTTCCTGATCGCCATGATGATTCCGGGGATCGTCCTGTTCATCCCCAACTTCATCACCATCCGCAACCTCGGCTGGCTGAACACGATTCCGGGGATGGTGGCCCCCTTCGTCCTGATGACGCCTTTCGCGGTGTTCTTCCTGCGGCAGTTCTTCCTCTCGCTGCCCCGGGAGACGGAGGAGGCGGCGGTGATCGACGGGGCCGGGCCCTTCACGATCTTCTGGCGGATCACGCTGCCCATGAGCCAGGGCCCCCTCGCCACGCTCGCCATCCTGACGGCGATCGGGATGTGGAACGAGTTCTTCTGGCCCTTCCTGATCGCCAAGGACGAGGCGTCCTACACCCTGCCCGTCGCCCTCCAGGTGTTCCGCACCCAGACGCCGCAGGGCGTGCCCGACTGGACCGGCCTGATGGCGGGCACCTTCGTGGCGGCGGTTCCCGTCTTCCTGCTGCTCGTCTTCCTGGGCCGCCGGGTGGTGGAGTCGCTCGCCTTCAGCGGCACGAAGTAAGGGAGGTCATGTGAAAGGCACCCGCTCCCCACCCTCCCCGCGCGCCCGCACCCTTGCACCGCCCACCCCACTCCCCACGGAGGGACACGTATGAAAAAGCTCCTGACCCTGACCGCCGCCCTGACCGCCCTGACCAGCTCCGCGAGCGCGGCCACCACCCTCCAGTACTGGCTGTGGGACGCCAACCAGCAGCCCGCCTACCAGCAGTGTGCGAACAACTTCACGAGGAAGAACCCCGACATCACGGTCAAGATCACCCAGAAGGGCTGGAACGACTACTGGACGGCCATCACGACGGGCTTTGTGAGCGGCACGGCGCCCGACGTGTTCACCAACCACCTCGCGTACTTCCCCGAGTTCGCCCGGAACAACCAGCTCGTGGATTTAGGCCCCCTGATCAAGCGGGACAAGGTGGCGACGAACATCTACTACCCGGGCCTCGCGCAGCTCTGGACCAAGGACGGCAAGCGCTACGGGCTGCCCAAGGACTTCGATACGGTCGCCATCTTCTACAACGCCGACCTGCTGGCGAAGGCGGGGCTCAAGCCCGCGGACCTCGCCAACCTGACCTGGAACCCGAGAGACGGCGGCACCTGGCAGCGGACCATCGCGCGGCTGACTTTCGACAAGCAGGGGAACAACGGTCTCTCGCCGAAATTCAACAAGAGGCAGGTCGCCCAGTACGGCTACATGACCCCCTACGGGGCGGGCTTCAACGGCCAGACCGAGTGGGCCTTCTACACCGCCACGACCGGCTGGAAGCACAACAACGGCCTGTTCGGCACGAAGTACAACTACGACGACCCCCGCTTCGCCCAGACGATCCAGTGGCTCGCGGACCTCAACCTCAAGCAGGGGCTGATCCCGAGCTTCCAGGAGGTGCAGGCGAGCGGCGGCGACTCGCTCTTCCGCGCGGGCAAGGCCGCCATGGTGACGAACGGGTCGTGGATGATCAGCGACTACACGACCAAGCTGCCCTTCAAGGTCGGCATCGCGCCGCTGCCCAAGGGCCCGGACG
Source organism: Deinococcus planocerae (assembly GCF_002869765.1). Classification (NCBI taxonomy): domain Bacteria; kingdom Thermotogati; phylum Deinococcota; class Deinococci; order Deinococcales; family Deinococcaceae; genus Deinococcus; species Deinococcus planocerae. The sequence continues at coordinate 28,384 of NZ_PNOR01000028.1, forward strand.
GCACCCGCAAGAGCATGTTCAACGGGCTGGCCGACTCGATCTGGGTGGGCTCCAAGAACCAGGACGCGGCGTGGAAGTGGGTCAAGTACCTCGCCTCGGCGGAGTGTCAGAACACCGTCGGGCGCACGGGCGTCGTGCTGCCCGCCATCCCCTCGGCGACCAACCTCGCCGTCGCGGCGCACAAGGCCCGGGGCGTGGACTCCAGCGTCTTCGTGAATCAGGCCAAGGCCAAGAACGGCACCTTCCTCTTCCCGATCACCGACGCCGCCGCGCAGGTCAACGACATCATGACGAGCACCATGCAGCGGGTGTTCCTCGGTCAGGCCAAGGCCGCCGACGTCCTGGGGGACGCCAACGCTAAGGTCAACGCCCTGTTCAAGTAAGGTGAACCGGCGGGGGCTCCCGGTGCTCGCTGGGGGCCCTCCTCCCACCACGTGAGAATTGAACGTTCAACACCTCGCCTCCCACTCTCCTTCAAAAGGTGTCCCATGACCTCTCCCAAAATCGCCATGATCGGTGCGGGCAGCACCGTCTTTGCCAAGAACCTGCTCGGGGACATCCTGGGCTTTCCCGAACTCGCGGGGGCCGACGTGCGCCTCTTCGACATCGACCGGGAGCGGCTCGACGTGACCGAGCAGGTCGCCGGGCGGGTGGCGCGGACGCTCGGCGCGCGGCCCACCGTCACCGCCACGACCGACCGAGAGCGGGCGCTCGACGGGGCCGACTTCGTGATCAACATGATTCAGGTGGGCGGCTACAAGCCCGCCACCGTGACCGACTTCGAGGTCCCGAAGCGCTACGGCCTGCGCCAGACCATCGCGGACACGCTGGGGGTGGGCGGCATCATGCGGGCGCTGCGCACCGTGCCCGTGCTGCTCGACATGAGCCGCGACATGGAGCGGCTGTGCCCGGACACGCTGCACCTGAACTACGTCAACCCGATGGCGATGAACATCTGGGGCCTCGCGCGGCAGACCCCCATCAAGACGGTCGGGCTGTGCCACTCGGTGCAGCACACGGCCTACGAGCTGTCGCAAGACCTCGGCATCCCGGTCGAGGAGATCGACTTCCTCTGCGCGGGGATCAACCACATGGCCTTTTACCTGAAGTTCGAGCACCGGGGCGAGGACCTCTACCCCCGGCTGATGGAGCTGGCCGAGTCCGGCAACGTTCCGGCCTGGAACCGGGTGCGCTACGAGATGCTGCGGCGGCTCGGGTACTTCGTCACGGAGTCGAGCGAGCACTTCTCGGAGTACGTGCCGTACTTCATCAAGCGGGGGCGCGAGGACCTCGTGGAGCGGTTCAACGTGCCGCTGGACGAGTACCCGCGCCGCTGTGAGGTGCAGATCGAGGGCTGGGAGACGCTGCGGGAGAAATTGCAGGACAAGGACGCGCCGCTGGAGGTCAAGCGCAGCGTGGAGTACGGCTCCCTGATCATTCACAGCATGGTGACCGGGCAGCCGCGCGTGATCTACGGCAACGTGATGAACAGCCCCCAGGGCGGCAGCGCGGGCAAATTGATCACCAACCTGCCCGACGAGTGCAGCGTGGAAGTTCCCTGCCTGGTGGACCGCCAGGGCATCCAGCCCACCCGCGTCGGGCGGATTCCGCCGCAGCTCGCCGCCCTGATGCAGACGAACATCAACGTGCAAGCTCTCACGGTCGAAGCCCTCGTCACCGGCAAGCGCGAGCACATCTACCACGCGGCGATGCTCGATCCCCACACCGCCGCCGAACTCGACCTCGACCAGATCTGGGCCCTGGTGGACGACCTGCTCGCCGAGCACGGCGACTGGGTGCCCCAGGAACTGCGCACGGAGCTGGCGGCGGACTGAGAGCCTGTCTGGAAAACGTCTCGGAGGGTGTCCCCGAAAGGTCACCCTCCCCGGTCCCCTGATCTGTGCATCTCGGCCCGGTGGGTGACCGGCCCCTGCGCCCGTCGAGGCATCGTGGATGCCAGGGTGCCACCTTCTGCGTCAAACGTGGCGGGGGGTCGTGGCGCCTGTTCCCCTCTGGAAGACGGTGGGCGACTCTTTCCGGCGGTGGAAGCACGGTGGGTTGTGGGAGCGCCGCGTCGGTGTGCTCCGGGCGCAGACACGCCAGGCCCGGGGACGAAACGCCGTGCCGAACGCCGACAGAGTGGAGTCGAGGAGCGTGAAGACCTCGCTCCCCGGGGAGCCACGCGGACAGGCTACCGGGGGAGAGCCGCGTCGAACACGATGAGCCCCCCTCCAGACGATTTCGCCGGGGGCTGGGCGGCGCTGTAGATGATCAAACTCTGGCGGGGACCCGGTTCGGCGACGGCCACGGGCGGCGCGGAAGGTCTGACGCGCGGGAGCGGTGACTGACGAGGGGGCGGCGTGGCCTGAGCACGGCTGGCCTGCGGCGGCGTGACCAGCGGCGGTTTCGGTCCGGCGGGCGGACGGGCTGGAGCCGGGCCCGCTGCCACCGGCACGCCGCGGCCAGGACCGACCGTGGCGCCTGCGGCGAAGTGCGGGTAGACGCCGAGCACCTTGCGCACGTACGCCTGGGTCTCCGCGTAGGGCGGCACACCCTGGTAGCGCTGGACGGCTCCGGGCCCGGCATTGTACGCGGCCAGGGCGTGGGTCCAGTTCTGAAACTGGTCCCACATCTGGCGAAGGTACCGGGCGGCTCCGTACACGTTCTGATGCGGATCGTGCGGATCGACGCCCAGGGCGGCGGCGGTCTTGGGCATCAGTTGCCCCAGGCCCAGGGCGCCCACCGGACTGACCGCGTTGGTGCAGAAATGACTCTCGGTCCACAGGAGGGCGCGGAGCAGTCCCTGGTCGATGCCGAACGTTTTGGCCGAGCGCTGGACCGATGCCTGAACGTCCGGACTCAGCGGGCCGCAGGCCAGGGCGGGGGAACAACCTCCGCACAGCAGCAGCCAAAGGGCGCGGTTCATGCGCCGGAGCTTAGGGGACCGGCTGGCGGCGAAGCGGTATTGCGCCACATCCCCGGCGACCGGGGGCCCTGGCCTGGCCCGGCGCCGGGCCGCGACCGACGCTCGCCCAGCCGACGGCCCCGCGCACGGAGGCACGCCCGCGCCCCACCGCAAAGGAGGCCGTCTGGTGAAGGGTGACCGGGCTGGGCCGTGTGCGATTTTGCCCCGCGAGGGGTCCGGCCTGCGTCCACCCTGTCCCCATGACGACTTCGAACCTGTCGCGGTTGCCGGTGGCCCGTCCCGGCATTGGCCCGGTTCACGCCCTGCTGGCCCTGGGGACGGCCCTGACCCTGCTGGGCGTGAGCGTGGCCGCGCTGCCGGTGGCGCTGCACCTGGCGCTGGCCTGCGTCCTGCCACGCCGCACCGAGGGGCAGACCATACGCGCCATCGTGCTGCTCTCGGTCACGGCGGCGTCGGCGGCCTGGGCCGCCGCAGGGGGCGTGGTGTGCGGCGACGGCTGGGCGCTGCTGGCCGCCAGCCTCTATCTGGGCGGCCTGAGCGTGCTGACGTTGCGGCGCTGACTCCCACGGCGGTGGGTCGAGGACGAATCCGGGCGAGGCGAGCGGCGAACCGCCCCGGAGGCGTGGGGCAGGACGAGTCCGGGGGAAGCGACCCCCCGGTTTCGCCTGGACGCCTGTGGCCTTCACGGGTGATGGCGAGCTGAGGGCCAAGGCGGGAGTCGGAACACAACCCCGCGTCGGGAAGCCAGCTCGCGTTGGACGGCACCCTGCCGCTCCTGCCGCAGCTCATTTTCTGTGCTCAGTCCCCAGCCGTGAGGTGGTCTTGGGCACTCGACCTGCCATTTGGCCGGGAGGAGAGGCAAGGAATCCGGCGATCAGGACAGGACCGGCAGGATTTCGCGGCACCTGCGGGTCGAGCGCCCGTCACCGTGCCGACGTCAGTGCGACCCCGCCGAGCCCGGTTCCGGTCCCGTGACGGCTTACCGGGCGCCTCGCACAGCCGCGCCGTGTGGTCACCCGACACGGGTGGTGCGGAAGCCGGGGCTCAGGGTGCGCGGTCGGTGTCGGCGCTGAGCGCCCCCGTGGACTGCACGATCAGGTCGGACCCACCCGCGTCGGCACCCGCGCCGCTGGGCGCGAAGGTGGACAGGGGCCCGGCCTGTTCGGTGGCCGCCGGGCGGTCGCCCTCATACACCACGAGTGGAGCCAACGTGACCTGTGCCTCAGCCGCCGGCTGGGCCGTCACACGCGCGGGCGGAGGCGGGGCCGGACGTGGGGAGGGGGCCTCCTGCCGGGCCGGTGGCGAGGCCAGCGCCGCGGAAGGGGCTGGCCCGCTCTGCGTGGCCGGGCGGGGGCGGCGCGGCGGGGTCTGTGACCCACGGTTGGCCGCAGGCGGGGGCGCCGCAGCCTGCGCCTGCACCCTGCGGGATGGGGCTGGCGGTGAGGGCGCCACCACCGGGGTCGGCGTGGCCGGACGGGGACGTGCGACGGGCACGGACGGCGTGATGACCGGCTTCGGGGCCGCGGCTGGTCGCCGTGGCGTCGCCGGGGCCCGGGCCTGCACCGCCGCGGAGCCCCCCCCGGCGGCTGGGGTGGGCGCCGTGACGGGCGTGGGCCTCGTTCCCGTCACCGGGGGGGCGGAGGGCGCCGGAGACGTCACGGCGACGGTGGGGCGAGGGGCAGGCGTGGTCGCTGGGGCGGTGACCGGAGACGGGGCCGCCCCCGGACCCGTGCGGGTGATCCGGTCGGTCGCCTCGCGCTCCGGCATCGGCGCACCCCACATCAGGGCGCCGAGCAGGGCCGCGCCCCACACGCGCCGCGCCGTGACCGCCGGTGGACTCGACAGCGGCGAGCCGTGCCACACCCCCTCCTGCGGTGGTCGTGGACCCGCGGGCAGAGCGAACGTGGCGATGACCCGGGCGTACACCTCGGGATGCCGGAGTTCCAGTTCGTCCAGGGCCACGGCGAACTCGGGCGAGCGTTCGTCGGGAAGCGCCGCACCCAGCACCCCCTCGGCGGCGCGGCGGGTCGCAAGGTCGACAGGCGTCAGGATGTCCACGGTCCCTCCAGTGTCCCTTCCGCTGGGCACGTTGCTCGTGACAGTTCACTATAAACTACGGCTGTGACCCGGGCAGGACGTGTCCTCGCGAACAACGGCCAAGGGTGCCGGACCTGAGCAGGCGGTGAACGGCGTGCCGTGGTCGTGGCTGCTGGCCCTGGGCAGCCTGGCTGCCGACCCGGCGGGAGCCACCGGGCGCTGGGTCTGGGTGTCTGGTCTCGTCCTGGGTCTGCTCGCCGGACTGTGGTGGCTCCGGAGCCCCGCCGCCCGCCGGTCCGCCCGGACCTTCTGGGAGTACCGGCGGCCAGGTCGCCTCGCGCGCGGCTACCTGGGCGTGATCCAGCCGGGCGTGGCCCTGCGGCCAGAAGAGAACCAGCGCTGTCAGCATATGCTGGTGGAGGCCCGGACGCCCGCCGAGGTAGCCGAGCGGTACGTTCAGCCGAACCTGCTGCTCGACGCCCACGAGGGCGTGAGTGTGGTGATGTTCGACCTCGGGGCGGAGGCGCCCGCCGATCTGCGCCCGCTGCTGCCCGCCTTCGTGCCGGGACATGACGTGCAGGTGTTCGCGCCGTATGAGCCGTTCACCCTGCACTTCCCGCTGCTGGCCGGAATCCGGAGCGAGGACGACGCGGCTGGGCTGGCCGCCGCGCTGATCCCGGGCTCGGCGGCGGGTGCCCCGCTGGCGCTGCGGGCCGAGCGCGCCCTGCTGGAAGGGTTGCTGCTGGACGGCGGCCTGCGCTCAGGCGGCCTGGGCGACCTGCTCGCGCTGGCCCGGGCCGGGCCCGACGCCCTGAGCGTGCATCTGGCCCAGGCGGCCCGGCCCGCCCGGCAACGCACCCACCTGTATTTCAGCCTGCGGCACGAGCAGCAGACCAGCCTGGCGAGCGCGCTGGCCCGCACCCTGGCCGCCTTCGGGGACGGGGCCGTGGACCGGGCGACCCGGTCCGCAGAGCGGCCCGGCGCCGAACTCGACCTGGCGGGCGCGCTGACCCGGCCCGCCGCCGTCTACCTGCGCCTCCCGCCGGCGGTGGCCGGCACGGAGTCGGGGCGGGCGCTGCTGCGGGCGCTGCGACACACGGTGCTGCGGACCCTGCGGCAGGCCGGAACCCAGACGGGAGGAGCCCCCCCCCAGCATGTCAGCGTGTACCTGCCGGGACCGCTGGAGGGCGACACGCCGCTGCCGGACCTGGCTCCCGATCTCGCCGCGCTGCGCCTGACCCGGGTGGCCTGCCACCTGGTCCGGCGGCCCGACCCGTCGCCCCGGGCCCGACCGGAGACAGGGCTGGTCGGGCACACCCTGCGGCTGGGGGCACCGCCCCACCGGCCCGCCGAGCTGTGGCTGGCCGACGGGCGGCACACGCGGGTGTGGCTGCCGGGCCCGCGTGAGCGGCGGCTGGGCCCGGTGTCCAACCCGCTGTTCGGCGCCTGGCGTCGGCTGCGGGCCGTTGCGGCGCCGGAAGGACTGGACCTGACGCGGGATCTCGTCTTGCGTCACCAACTGGCCGACCGGGCCGAGCGGGTCGCGCGGACTCCGGGCGGCCAGGATGCGAAGCTGCTGGAGGCCGCCTTCCTGGAGTGGATCGACCGGCGGATTCACGCCGGGCCGTCCGGGGCGCCGCAGGATGCACCCCAGGCCCAGGCCGAGCGGTGGGTGGGGCAGGGTTGGCTGGCGTCCGCGGGTCCGCACGCGCCGCCCGTCCTCACGCGGGGCGGCCTGGAACTGCTGGGCCCGGACCGCGAGCGGGCGTGGGCGGCCCTGCCCCCCACAGTCCTGCCCGCCCCATCGCCGCTCCCCCCTCGCCCGGAGCCGCAGGATCAGGAGGTCGAGAATCCGGTGCTGGCCCGCCACAGCCGCCTGCTGGCCCTGCTGGCCCAGCACCGTGACCTCACTCCCGCCCAGTTCGTGGCGCTGACCGACCTGCCCGAGACCACGGTCCGCCGTGACCTGGGGATTTTGGAGGCCAGCGGTCAGGTACGCAGCACCCGCACGGCGGGCAAGCGGTATTTCCGCCTGGTGTCCGCTCAGGGAGCCGAAGACCGGAACGACGCCGCGACCCGGCAGCACGACGACTGAAGGGAGTCTCGGTCCCCGGGCGTGCCGGACGGTGTGGCGGGCCGTGGCGCAGGCCCCGCACCCACCCCCCCGGGGTCCCACCCCGGTCGACCCCTCTCCGGGAACTGTGGGACCGGCAAAGACCCCGGGGGGAAGGGGAGGGGCCCCTGCTGGTGTACGTCGCCGCCCCCGCCCGACGCGGGGTTCTGTTCCAGGTTCGTCTTGACCACCCCTCGGTTGCCCACGAGAGCGGACCTCTCCGGGCGAGCTGCCGGGGAGACCGGTCCTCCCCCCCCCCCGCGCGGACACGGACCACGGCGGCAGGTGAGGGCAGCCGACCGTTGCTCAAGGTGGCCTGCGCCGCTGGCGGATGGCCTGCGCCGGTCGGGGCCTGGGCAGTGGGGGATCCGCCACGACCCGCCACGCCGTGCTGGGGGGGCTCGGGCCCCCGGCGGACGGGCTGACCGGGCCGCCACTCGTCCGCCACGGGGGCTCATTTGCCTCATGTGGTGGGTGAGCGACCCCTCATGGCGGATTTCTACAGTCGCCCCAAGACCCACAGCTCGCCGCCCGCAGCTCCCCGGACCCCGGAGGTCGGAGGCTTTCCACGCCTTCGCCGCCCGCCCTTCTCCCAGAGACCCGCTCAGGAGGTGAACCATGTGGGACCATCACCGCGCCGCCCCAGGCCGCCAGACCCCGCATGGGGGAGGGCGCAGATGTTCGAGTTGAGCTTTTCCACGGGCAGCGCGGCGCGGCGGGTGTCCGGCAGCGTCCGGACGGACCAGTCCGCCCCCCCGGCCCCAGCATCTGTGGGAGCGGCACCCATGGGGGCGGTCGCCGACCCGGTTCAGGCCCCGACCCCACCCTTCCTTCCACTGGTCACCCCCTTCCCCAGGACCGGTTGAGCGCCGGTGGGCTTTTGCCCGGGGCGGCGCCGGTGGGCATGCTGTACTCGTCGCGGGAGGCCAGGATGATTCAGTCTGGATGGAGGATTCGGGGCCCCGGGGTCGCGTCCCTGCTCGCCTGTCTCAGCCTGAGCGGGCAGGCGGCTCCCGCGCCCGACCGGCAGACCCTGGCCTCGGCCCAGGCGGTCGGGGCCAGCCTGTACGCGGCCACGGGGGAGGTGCTCCTGGTCACGCCGACGCTGCGGTCCCGGGAGGTGGCCGAGGGTCTGCGCCGCGCCGCCACCGAACGGGGCGTGAACGTCTACCTGCTCGCCGACGCCCGGTTCGTTGGCGAGGGGGCCAGCTACCTGGGGGGCCTGAGCCTGATTCCGCGAATCCAGGTGCGACTGGTCCGCGGCCTGCGGGGCGCCCGCGCGACCATCGACCGCCGGGTGCTGCTGAGCGGGCCGCTGCTGGCCGATGTGGTCAGTCCGCTCCGGGGCGAGCCCACCGTGGCGGTTCGGGAGCCGCGGGCCGTGGCGCAGGCCAGCGCGTGGTTTACCCGGACCTGGAACACCGCCGCGCCCTACCGCTACCGTCCCCCCACGCCCCCGGCGCGGGCACGCTGACGGCGGGTGCCCACCTCCAGCGTCCACCCCGCCCGCGCCTGAAAGGAGCCGTATGCTCACCTCCCGCACCCGCCCGGCCCGGCGCCCCGGACCCCCCGCCCTCCGCCGCCTGCCGCTGGGCAGCGTGGCCGTCAGGCTGCTGACCGCGACCATCGGGGGGCTGGGCCTGCTCGCCCTCGCGCTGCACCTGTACCTTCCCGCGCTGCTCCTGTGGTCGACCGCGGTGGTCCTGGTCAGTGTCCGCCAACTGGCCGAGCAGTCCCGCGTCGCCAACGCCCGCTTCGAGGAGATGGCCCGTGAGCTGCGGCTGATCCGCCAGGGGCTGGCGCTCCAGGCCGGGGCCACCGGGACCCGTGAGGGCGCGTCCGGACCCGCCGACCCGGACGCGCCGCGCACGTGACCGCGGTGAGCCCGCCCGGCCTCCCCCCCGCGGACCCGGCGGCCTGGGCGCCGGGGGAGCCCGTCTCCGGCGAGGGCCAGCCGCCGGGCCCGGCCATCGACGGCGTGGAGCTGCTGCTGCGGATGTTGCCCGGGTGGGTCCGGATGCTGGCCGAGCGGCATCAGGACGGCCTGGAGGAGATCGTCATGGACCTGGGCAAGCCGCTGGCGCTGCGGGTCAGCGAGCGGCACCTGCTTGTGGACCGCGAGGTCGAGGAGCGCGACCTCGACTACGTGGTGGACCGGGCCGGGCAGTTCCGGGCCGACAACCGCCTGGGCATCGAGCGCACGCTGCACCGCATCAGCGCCAAGCGTGACCGCTACGACAGCCTGGACGGCCTGACCCTGCGGGTGGCCCGGATGGTCTACGGGGTGGCCGAGCCGCTGCGCCCCTACGTGGACGGCGACCAGGGCATCATGCTGATCGGTCCGCCCGGCGTCGGCAAGACCACCCTGCTGCGCGACATGGTGCGGATGCTGGCCGAGCGGCGTGGTCCGCGGGTCATCGTGATCGACACCTCGAACGAGATCGGCGGGGACGGCAGGCTGGTCCACCCCGGCCTGGGGTCCGCCCGGCGGATGCAGGTGCCCAGCCCGGACCGGCAGGCCGCCGTGATCATGCAGGCCATCGCCAACCACGGCCCGGAGGTGCTGGTCTGCGACGAGATCGGCTACCACGGGGACGTGGCCGTGCTTCAGACCGCCGGGCGGCGCGGCGTCCACGTGATCGCCACCGCCCACGGGCGGGTCTTTCAGGACGTGCTGGAAAACCCGGTGCTGCACCCGCTGCTGGGCGACCTCGACCTGGGCGCGGGCCAGCGCCGCTCCCGGCCCATCTTCGACGTCGCGGTGGAAATCCGGGCCAAGAACCGCTGGCTGGTCCACCCGAGCGTGGCCGCCTCGGTCGACGCGCTGCTGATGCAGGCGGAGCTGCCGACCGTGCCGCTGGGGGAGTGGTGACCCGGGAAAAGGTCCGGGACGGGGCCAGGCCGGGCGGGCGGCCTGCGGAAAAGGCCCCGGAATCCCGCAGGAACACCTCTTCACCAAGGAGTCACACCATGTCCCTCTTCCCCCACCGCCCCGCCGCATCTCCCCTGATCGCCGTGACCCTGGCCGCCCTGCTCGCGGGCTGTGGTCAGCCGACCGGCCCCGTGAACTCGTCCGGGCGCGGTTCGGCGGGCACCCTCGCCGGGCAGGCCCTGCCGGGGCAGGCCACCCCGGACGCCACCCCGAGGGACGCGGGAGTGGTGCGGCAGACGCTCTTCACCGATCAGGCACCCGAGCTGGGCGACTTCAGCGAGCACCGCAGCTATGAGCTGGGCACGCGCGTGCGCCCGCTCGCCAACGGACGCCTCTACGCCATCCGGTACTTCAAGGCGCCCGGCGAGACCGCCGTGCCGTGCGGGGGCTGCGACCACACGCACACCGGGCGGGTCTGGTCCAACGACGGGCGGCTTCTGGCGACGGCCCGCTTCCTCGGCGAGAGCGCCCCCGGTTGGCAGGAAGCCCAGCTCGACCACCCGCTCGCCGTGCAGCTCAACGAGACGTACGTCGTCACGGTGGACGTGAACTCGCATTACGTCGTCACCGTGGGCGGCCTGCAAGGCGGCCTCCTGAACGGCAAGCTCTTCGCCCCCAGCGAGGCGCGCTGCTCGCCCGAGACCGGCGCGGTGAGGGTCTGCGACCCCGGCGTCGTCCGCACGAACGGCGTGTACGGCGACCTCGGGCAGTTCCCGACCCAGACCTACCGGAGCAGCAACTATTTCCGCGACGTGGTGTTCGGCAAGGTCTGGAGCATCAACGTTGGTGGAGGCGCCGTGAAGTGGTTCGGCCCCGACCGCCTCCCGGGCAGCTCCCGCGACGGCGGCGGTCCCACAGGTCAGGTCTACACCACGGGGACCAGGATCGACACGGGGGGTGTGAGCTTCCCGGCGCCGCAGGCGGTGTACCAGAGCGAGCGCTGGTGCGAGCAGGGCTGCACCTTCGGCCTGACGGGCACCGACGCCGACAGAGTGCCCACGTTCACGGCGGGCACCCCGTACAGGGTGCGGCTGCACTTCGCCGAGATCTACTTCTCCCGGCCCGGCCAGCGAAAGTTCGACGTGAGCATCAACGGGCAACGCGTGTTGAGTGACTTCGACATCGTGGCCGAGGCGGGTGGTCCCAACAGGGCCATCGTGAAGGAGTTCGTGGTGCAGCCGGGCGGTGGCCCCCCGCCAAGCACCTTCATCGACATCGGTCTCTTGGTCGGGTCCGCCAACTTCCCGAAGCTCAGCGGCATCGAGATTCTGCCCGCCCAGTAGGGCCGCCCAGTAAGGACGAGACGCCGGGGAGGGCCATGTACGGCCTTCCCCGGTTCAGGTGAGGCTAGGCGGTCAGGGTCCTGATCCGGTCCTGAAACAGCGCCGACCAGGGTCCGGGACGGTCCAGCAGCAAACCGTAGAGCCGGTAGAGGGCCAGTTCGGTTCGGTAAAGCCGGTGACCGAGCTGGGCGATCTGGAGTTCGCGTTTCGCGCGCCGCACTCCCGGAATGGAGCGCAGGGCCTCCAGATCATAAGCGTACAAGATGTTGCAGATGCCCACGTCCGCGAGCGCGAGCGCCACGGGGAGCCCCAGTTCCTTCACCACGTCCCCGGAGCGGCACTCTTCGAGCAGCGCCTGGACGGCGGTACTCCACGCCTGGAGCGCCGGAACGAGCTGGGGATCGGCGGAGGCCGCCGGACGGATGAGCATGGCCTGCAAAGTGGAGAGCATAAGACGACCCAGAAACAACGTGCGGGCAGAGAAGACCGCCTGCCTGTCCAGTGTCGGTGCCGCAGCCGGTTCGGACGGGTGAAATCTCCCCCAGACGTAAGGAGGCCGGGGACCCTCGCGGGTGCTCGCCAGGCCAGCACGAAAAACCGGGGAACGCAGGAGAGACCTGTGTTTCCCGGTCGGGGTGGAGCCTTTACGCGAGCAACCGCTCGATGTCGGCCCTCAATTTCGCGGACCATGGGTCCTGCTGGTCCCTGATGAGTTCATGTAGCGTGGAGAGAGCCTTGACCTGCCTGTGCAGATCGCCGTCAATACGTGTGACCCGCTCCAGGAGTACAGAGGGCGGACGTGACCTCTCGAAGGCGCATCTCAACGATGCGATCTCGTGTCGCAGGACGAGGTTGCACAGCCTCAGCTCGGCCAGGACAACGCCGGTATCCCCGGTCGCCCAGTGCTGGTATGCGTGAAACAGGCGGCTCATTTCGTCATACCAGACGTAGAGGTCAAAAATCAGTCCCTCGACGGACAGGAGATCAGCAATATGCCGTTGAAGCTTCATAAACATGATGGAGCCGGTAAACAACACGCCAGCAGCCAGGCTGCTCGCCTCCAGAGTCTCCCACCACCCTTCTGTCCGACCGGGCGAAACCGCACGTCACCTACCCAACGGCGGTTGGGTAACGCTCATCGCGGTCCTCCGTTCCGTCGACGGAGGAAAGCGCCCCTCAAGTCCGCTCCGACCGCTCTTACGACGGTTGCTCACTTTGCTCGGACCGGATCAGTCCAGCAGCCCCTCCTGCAAGGCCCGCGCCACCGCCTCCGAGCGGCCACGCACGCCCAGCTTGCCGTACACCGAGGCGAGGTGGTTCTTGACTGTGTTGTCCGACAGGTGCAGGGCGGCGGCGATCTTCTTGTTCGGCCAGCCGCGCACGAGCAGCCGGAGCACGTCGCGCTCGCGGGTACTCAGGACGCCTCGGTCGGTGGCCGGGGCCGCCTCGGCGTCCGGCGGGCCTGGAGCCGGGTCGTCCTGAAGCAGCGCCTCCCAGGTCAGGGTGTGGCCCAGCGCCAGCGCGTCTTGCAGGGCCTGGTCGCCCAGGGCGTCCCGGAGGGTCGCGGTCAGGCGGTCTTGCTCGGCGCGCTGCGCCGGCCACGCGCCCGGCCCGCCGCCCCACAGCCGCTGCGCGCCGCCCAGCCGCAGCGCCGCCCGCGTCCACTGCCGCCGCCGGACCGCCAGGGCAGCGAGTGCTTGCAAGAGGGCCGCCCGGTGCGGGTCCGGCCAGGCGGACCCGCCGCCGTCCGGCGGGGCCGCCGCCCGCAGCGCCGCCGCCACCTCGTCCAACTGGCCGAGGTCCAGCAGCGCGGTGCCCAGGTGGAGCTGCGCGCGGGCCGCGCCCGGCAGGTCGCCCAGACGGCGCCGCAGGTCCAGGCAGGCCCGGCCCAGTTCGGCGGCGCCCGCCGGGTCGCCCGAAAGCCGCCGGGCCGCGGCGAGGTTGCTCAGCGCCTCGGCGGCCCCGCGCTCGTCGCCCAGTTCCCGGCGCAGGTCGAGCGCCCGGGTCAGGTGCTCGGCGGCCTGCGGCCAGTCGGCCCGCTGACAGGCCAGCACGCCCAGGTTGACCAGAGCCTCCGCGGTTCCGCGCCGGTCGCCCCGCTGCCGGCGCAGGGTCAGGGCCTGCGAGAGTGCCCCCTCCGCCCGGTCCCAGTCGCCCCGCCGCAGGGCCAGCGCGCCGAGGTTGTTCAGGGCGTCTGCCACGCCGGCGGCGTCGCCCAGCCGGGCAGAAACCTCCCGCTGCGCCTCGAAGGCGTCCCCGGCGCGCGGCAGGTCGCCGTGCAGCGCCCAGGCCACGCCCAGGTCCCCCGTGGCGGCGGCTTCCTGCGGGAGATCGGCGGCGAGGCGGGCGGCCCACAGCGCCTGCTCGGCCCGCGCGGCGGCGGCGTCCAGGTCCCCCTGCTGCCGGGCCAGCACCCCGGCTCCCCGCAGCAGACCGGGGGGGGAGGGGCCGTCTTCCGCCGCGCCCAGGGCGGTCTCCAGCCACGTCCGCCCCTCGACCACGTGCCCGCGCGCCAGCCAGAACGGCCACAGCGTCTCCACCAGCCGCACGCCGTTCACCCGCTCGGACGGGGCCGCGTCCGGGCGCAGCGCCCAGGTCAGGGCCGCCCGGAAGTTGGGCTGCTCCTCGTCCAGCCGGGCCAGCACCTGCACCTGCCTTTCCGAACGCCAGCGGGGGGCGAGTTCCACGGCGTGGTCCAGGCACCAGTGCGCGTGCCGCCGGTGGGCCAGCGCGGTCTCGGCGGCGTCCGAGTGCTCGGCGGCGTAATCCCGGACAATCTCCAGCATCCCGTAACGGGTCTCGCCGTCCGCGCCCGGGCGGGGGATGAGCAGGCTCGCGTCGGCCAGGGTCAGCAGGGTGTCCAGCGCCTCCAGGCCGAGTGAGTCCGTGTCCGCCACCTGCCGGGCCGCCGCCTCGGTCACGCTGCCGCTCACCGCCAGGCGGCGAAGCGCGGCCCGGTGCCCCGGACCGAGCAGGTCGTAACTGGCCCCGATGGCCGCGCTCAGCGACTGGTGCCGGCCCGGACGGTCGGGGGCCGGGGCGGAGGGCAGCGCGAGGCGGCGCTCCAGCCGGGCCAGCAGGGTGCCCGGCCCCACTTGTCCGGCCCGCGCCGCCGCCAGTTCCAGGGCCAGCGGCAGGCCGTCCAGCCGGGCACACAGCCGCGCCACCGCCGCCAGCTCACCCGTCAGGTCCCCGGCTCCGGCGGCCCGGGCACGCTCCAGGTACAGCCGCACGGCGGGGGCGTCCGCCGCGTCCTCGGCGTCCGGAGCCTCCGGCAGCGCCAGGGGGGCCAGCGGCAGGCGCCACTCCCAGCGCAGGTACAGCGGCACGCGGCTGGTCACCAGCAGGGTCAGGTCCGGGCAGGCGCCGAGCAGGTCGCCCAGCAGCGGGGCCGCGCCCGGCACACTCTCCACGTTGTCGAGGATGAGCAGCAGCGGCCCTCCGCGCAACTGCCCGCACAGGCTCCCGGGGGGGTCGGCGGCGTCCAGCGTCCAGCCCAGGGTCCGCGCGATCCGGCCCGGCAGCGCGTCCGGGTGCCGCTCGTCCCCCAGGTCCACGAACCAGGCCCCCCGGGCGTAGCGGCCCAGCACCGCCCCGGCGAGCGCTACGGCGAAGCGGGTCTTGCCCACGCCCCCCGGTCCCTGCACTGTAAGCAGCCGGGCTCCGCTCGACAGCAGCCCCGCCGCCTCGGTCAGCACGGCCCCGCGCCCGATCAGCGGGGTGGGCTGGGCGGGCAGATTGTGCGGGGGGGAGGCGGGCGTGGTCATTCGGACGGACCCCAGGGCAGCATACCGACCGCGCCGGTGCCCATCAGTGGCCTGGCCCGTCCAGCAGCACCACGCCGCCCTCCAGACGCAACCGGACCGATCCGGGGCCGCCGGCAGGCTCCCCGGTGCGCGCGTCGCGCCAGTCGCCGGGGGGCAGCGCGACCTCCGCCTCGTGCGGCCCCGCACGCCGGCTGACCGCCACCAGCACGCGGTCCACCTGACCATCGGCGTGAGAGAAGGTCCGCAGGTAGCCGAAGGCGTCCGGGTCGACCGGAAAGAGGCGCAGGCTGCCCTGCCCCAGGGCCAGGTGGGTGCGGCGCAGTCCGATGAGCGCCCGCACGAAGGCGCGCAGGCTCTGGTCCCAGCGGGTCTCATCCCAGGGCATGGTGGCCCGGTTGTGCGGGATGCCGCCCGCCTGAGGCTGGCCCAGCCCGATCTCGGTGCCGTAATACAGGCACGGCACCCCCGGGTAGGTCAGCAGCAGGGTCAGGGCCGTGCGCACCCGGCCCGGGTGGTGCTCCAGGCGTGTGGCGAGGCGCGGCACGTCGTGCGAGTCGAGAGAATTGAACTGGCTGAGGGCGACCTGCGGGGCCAGCACGTGGTAGGCGTCCCACAGCAGGTCCAGCAGCTCGGCGGTGGTCATCCGGGAGGGGCGACCCTGGTAATGCCTCCCGGACAGCCACTCCATCACCGGAAAGCCGAAGCCGTGGTAGTTGGTGCTGCCGTCCTCCCCGCCCTCGCCGTTCAGGGCCGCCTCGGGGTCGAACAGGCGCTCCCCGAAGACGTACGCCTCCGGGTTTTCCTGCCGCACGGCGGCCCGCAACCGGCGCAGCACCTCCAGGTTGCCCGCGTCGGTGCCGCCGCGCCCGAGCCCCTGCGCCACGTCCAGCCGCCAGCCCGCCGTGCCCCGGCGCAACCAGCGGCGCACCACCGAGTCTTCGCCCTCGATCATCTCGTGGGAGGCCGCCTCCGAGGCGTAGTCGATCTTGGGCAGGGTCGGCACCCCGTAGAACGCCGCGTAGGGCAGCGGCCCGCCCGCCGGGTCCGGCAGGGTGAACATGGTCCGCTCGGGTGAGTCCGGGTCGGCGAGCGCCCTCAGGAACAGGGGGTTCCGGTTACCGGTGTGGTTGAACACCCCGTCGAGCACCACCCGCAGCCCCAGCCGCCCGGCCTCCCGCATCATCACGTCGAAGGCGGCCTGCCCCCCCAGGTGCGGGTCGACGGCCCGGTAGTCGGTGGTGTCGTAGCGGTGGGTGCTGGGGCTGGTGAAGATCGGCGTGAGCCACAGGGCGTTCACGCCCAGCTCGTGCAGGTACGGCAGCGCCTGCGTCACCCCCTCCAGGTCGCCGCCATAGTGGGCCTGCATGTCGTGGTCGGGGTGGGGCGGGTCGGTCCAATCTGGCCGCGTGACCGCTCGTCCCTCGTACACGTCCTCGCCGGGCCGCACGTCGTTGTCCGGGTTGCCATTGCGGAAGCGGTCCGGGAAGATCTGGTAGAACACGCTGCGCCACGGCCACGTCGGCGTCCGGTCCCCGGCGCGGTACTGAAACCAGTCGCGGTAGGGGCGGCGGGCATGCCCCAGCCCGGCGAGGCTGAAGTGCAGGGTGTCGTCCGGCAGCTCCAACTGCCAGGCGTACCGCACCTGTCCGGCGTGCAGGGTGACCTCCAGTTCGAACCAGTGCCCGTCGCCGTCGAGCGCAGAGATGGGTCGGGCCGGAAAGTTCATGATCTCGCCGTGCCGCAGCAGCAGCAGGCGCGCCGCCTCCAGCGGCAGGGCCGTCTTGAGCCGCAGGGTCAGGGCCGCGCCCTGCGGCAGCCCGGGCCCACTGGTATAGGCGGGCGTGTGGTCGTGCCACGCCAGGACCTCTGAGAGCGGAATGGTCAACGGAACTCCTTTGCGCAGCGCGCAGGGCTGGTTCGGCGGAGGATCGGGCAGGAGCATACACCACAAAAAAAGCCCCCTCCATCGCAAAGCGAAAGAGAGGACTTTCTTATCGGCTTGGAAGCTAAGCGGCAGGGCTTAGGACCAAGGCTGTTCTTGGAGGCAGGGTGCCTCTTAATGTTCCGTCATTGGAGACAGAGACGTTATGAGGACGTTCGGTCAGTTCCCGCAACTCACCTTCGGAGGCGAAGGCAGAGACCGAGATTTGACCTGGCAAATCAGATAGCTCGACCTGCCTGTCCCAAACGTTGACAACAACCATCACAGGAGACTGCCCATTGATGAATCTAGCGAAGGCGAGCACACCGTGACCAGAATACCGTTGCTCATAGTCCCCCCAGACGACCGACTCGTTTTCTCTTAGCTGGTTAAGGGTCGTGAGCCGAGGTTTCAACGTTTGCTTCTCTGGGGAGAAGTTCATGGGCTGTCTGTTTGAGACTCGCCCCAGTTTGTCTAGGCCCAGGCCCTCAAGCAAGCACTCCGTCCCATACGTAACTACAGGAGTGCCTGGGAGGGTATACACCAGGGTTAGCATCAAGTCAACTCGCTCTACGGCGTCTCCATACTGAACACCGTTTTCCAGACAAACGGTGATAACACGATCTGTGTCGTGGTTATCAACGAAGTTTGCTAAGAGTCCGTGTGATGGGACCACGTTAAGGGTTAAATTGATCGAACCACTTGTATGGTCCACGTCGGCCTGATTCCCAGGCTTACTGAACTCTTTGACGAGTGCGTAGTACCATATATAATTGGTTGTTGCAATTCCCAACAACCAGAACGGAACATGATTCCAGACGTCTCCATCGTACACTTCGCCGATAATAGGCACTCCCTTGCAGGGACCCCACCGAGTGATATACTCTACCCATTCGCGGCTACAATGTTTTATGGCATCGAAGCGAAATCCTACAACCTCCCACCTCTTGAATTTCTTGTACATTCGGTTCAAGAATGCACTAACGAGGGGGTGGAGCTGTCTCAGGTCTGGGAGACCTGATAACGGCGTGACCTCGAACTCCTCCTGTGGATTCCCCTGCTCCTGTGCGCGTCGTACGTCTCCTTCCGTGTGGAAGCATTTGGGAACCGACTCCAAATCGGGGGTTCCGTACCCCCTATGATTTGGAACGGTATCGAGGAATACCTTTATTCTGTTTTTCCCGAAGATCTTCACCAACAGGCGGAACATCGTTTTTGTGCCAAAACGGGGCTCTACCAGAAGCCGCAAGATCGTTAACGGATGAAACCCATGAAATGGGTCATAAAATTTATCCCCTACCCAGGTTCCTTCACTCTGCTTTTCAATGGGAGACAGCATAACTGTCTTAAACCCCATCGTCACTATATGAGGAATACTCAGGATTATTCCGAGAAAATCCCCCCCGTACCACTTGTCGTGGTCAAAAGCACTAGAATTTGACGGCCTGCTCCTACGCAAGCGGTCTATTACAACGTAGTAAAGTGCCCCAAAAAGTCTAAGATCAGTCACAATAGCTCCAAATTTTCATTGTACGCAACTCCCCCCTTCAGAGGGGGAGTCGACGTCATCCTAGCTCGATCCACCCGGCAGCCGGGGCAAAAGCCCACGCAGCCGGGGAACGAAAAAACCGCGAACCTTCAGCCAGACTGAAGATTCACGGTTTTGGTTGACACTCGGTTGTTGGTTAGCGGCGGCGCAGGAGCAGCAGCACAGTGCCGAAGAGCACCAGGGCGGCTGCGGTCGCGCTGCCGACGACCGTATAAACGATGGAGGCGCCATACTGCGAGGCACTGAGACCTATCAAGTATGAGGCGCTGCCGGTCGCCAAGGCCCGCCACAACTCTATGAAACCGCTGAGAGTTGCGACGAGTTGCGCTGGAACAAGCAAAGTCAGTACCTGCCCCGCATATATTGAACAGGAGATGGTCGCCATTCCCTCCAGAATCTTAAGTGCTATACCAACTTGGAGGTTTGGTGCCACTCCCGCACATGCAATGGTCGTCGCTAGCATCACAGACGCCACAAGTACGTCCCTGCCCTTTACGACTCTTTGCCTGTCGACGAAGAGGTATATCCCTTTCTGACGCAGGGAAGTCGTGGCTACGACGGCGATGATCTCGCCAAGCAGCCCCGCTCCCTCGTACCAACCCAAGGCGGTTGGTTGCATACCCCAGTCCCCGATCAAAGCGACGGCCGTAATTCTCACGGCAAAATTGACTTGAACCGTCGTGAATACCGCTAACATCGCCAGATAGGTGGGGTGAGTCAGGGCATACCGTAACCCAACTCCCATATCTACGAAAATTTCTTCGACGCGCTGGGCGAGCAGTCCCCAGAAACCTGCGGATTGCTGCGGCCCTGGCGCTACAACTTCCTGGCGAGCCCCATTGTCCAAGCTGGCGAACAGCACTGCTGCCACCATGAATGTCGCGGCGTTGACGCCGAAAACTCCAATTCCAATCGTACCGACGAGGGTTGCGCCCACGACCAAGGCCACCTGCTTGGTGACTTGTCCACTGACGGTGGCCATCTGTTGTGCTCGGTCCAACCCGGCGCCAGGTGCGATTGTCGTTATTGCGCGGTTGTACACCGCGGCGAAGAAGGAGTCTCCACACCGCCTAATGACTTGAACCACAATCACCAAGGGGATGATTTTGTAACCAAACATTCCGAGTGTCGCTACACCCAGGAGAATGTTTATAGAGAGTGCCGCCCTCCTCAACGACATCTTTCCGGCAATGGTGCCCAAGGGGAACGCCAGAAGCGTGGCAAAAATATATGGAATGGACTCTATCTTGGCGATCATTCGTAAAGCTTCGGCGTCACCGAAGGTTAGGGCCAATAACGCGCGTAAAGCCATTCTGTCGAGCTCGTTTCCGAACTCGCTAAAATTTTGGGCTGCCAAAAACCGGCCAAGGGGGCCTTTTAAAAATCTGCTGGCCCGGGTCAGCAGTGAACGAAGCTTGCGCATAAAATAAAACCAAAAATGAGTTGTCATGCATCGCGCTCGGCGAGCGCTTCAGCTTAACCCTCTGCGGCCTTTGCCGAGGTGGGGCACCGTACAGGACAACGCCGGGGGGCCACACAAACGCCGCATCCGGCAGGTGGAGCGGCGGCCTTGTCTCCAGTCTGGCCGTCGGTCGAGCCGGTCCCGGTGGACGGCGACGGTCAGACCATCCGCACAGAGCGCCCGGTGTAGGTGACCGCTCAGGACCCGGCATCCACCCCCTCGCGCCGCCGCCGCCCTCCTTTCCAGCCCTTGCACTGCGCTCAGGACGGCGCCCAGCGGACCCCGGGGGCTGGAAACGCGGCGTAGTGGCCCCGGCCCGGGGGCGCGCGTGGGGAAATGCCGGGTGGTGCCGCCGCTCCCTGCCAGGCTCTGTAGATACGGCCATCCGCCGTAGGTTCTTCTCTTCGCGCAGAGTGCGCGTGATGTATGACAACTGTTGAAACGTCTCGGCGCCGCGCCGCGTGGCTCGGTGCCCTTCTGATGCTCACCGGCATCTTTGCCAGCGGACCGTTTTTCTGGATCACGACGAGGCTCATGGTCCAGGCCCAGTTCGCGGACGTGGCCCTCGCCACGGCGGAAAATTGGGGCTCTGGGGCCAATCTGCTTGCGGCCCTCCTCCTCACCACCGCGCGCCGCCGCGGCTGGATGAGGTGGGTGCCCACGACCAGCATGCTGGTGTTTTTGCTCGTGTATGCCGCCCTGCTGACTGGGGCGGTCTTTGAACTCTTCGACGCCAGGGCCTTCCTGATCTTCGGATCGGTCAGCCGAATCGCCTTCATCCCACTGACCGTCCTGGTGGCGGCGGAGGGCTTCGGGAATTCGGGCTGGGCCGCCACGGCGGCGAGCCTGATGTACCTGGCGGAATCGGCGGCCCTCCAACCGGTGGCCGCCGCAGTCGCCGCTCACGCTCCTGGCGTGGCGTACGGCATGGGCGCGGCCACCACGGCGCTCGCCGTGATCGGGACCCTGCTGGTGCGGCGCTTCGGCGCGGCGCCGGGACAGGGGCGCACCCCGGAGGCCACGCGGTTGGTGAGTCGCCCGCTGTTCGGGGCGCTGGCGGGCGCCTATTTGCTGTTGCAGGTGGGGTACTTTGCGCGGGATACGTTTTCGGTCGCCATCTGCACCCTGATGGGCGTGAGCGGCGCCGGGATCGGCTGGTGGAGCAGCGCTTCCACCCTCGGCGAGTCGGGTGTGGCGCTCGCCTTCCTGGCCTGGCCGCTCGCCCCTGCCCACTGGCAGGACCGACTCGCCCCCCGGGCCAGACGCCTGGCGCGGTGGGTGGTCCTCGGCGCCTTCGTGACGTTCGCGTCCGCACTCGCCTTCACGGCCCTGGGTGCGGGCAGGTGGCCGGTTTCCTCCCTCTTCGGCGTGCGCCTCGCCGTCGAGGGTCCGGCGGCGGCGACCGTCGAGCGTGTGGCGGAAGGGTACGTCTACGCCGTGTTCGGCCAGTTGCGAGACGGCCAGGCGCCCGCGCTGGTCTTCGACGCCGTGGGGCGTCTGATTCCCATTCTGGGGAGGGGCCTGCTCTACCTGGGGTGGTCGGTTCAGCAGGCCTACCTGGGGACGGCGGTGCTCAGCCTCGGCCTGCTGGTGGCGGCCTACGGGTGCCGGCGTTTTCTCGCGCACGTCTTCATCGATGTGCTGGGGGGCGGTTTCATCCCGGTCCAGACCGACTCGCCGCCCTCACCGACCAGAGGCAACAGCAACTACACGGCGGGCCGGCGCCACAGGCTCGACCGCCGGGCACGCCGCAGCGGGAGGTGCTCGCCGGCCAATCTGGCTCGGCTTCAGCGCGATAGGTAGATGAACAGGGAGAGGACCGGTCTGCTGGTCTTCTCCCTGTTCTGTTGTCCTGTTCTCGTCCTGCCGACGGGTCAGGGGTGAAGCCGAATCAAACGGACCCGGCGCGGGTCGCCGGATCTGGGTCCGGGGCCTCCTCCACGGGGAAGCCCACCGGACCCTGGCGGTTGGCGCCGATGCGGCAGAAGACCGTCTGACCGGTTCGCCAGCCGGCACCCGCGGCATTCTGAACGAACAGCCGGTGTTCCAGGCCGTTGTGACAGTCCACCCGGACCAGGGCCCAGCCCCTGGGGTCCAGGCGTTCGACCACGCCGTCCGTCACGGCGCCCAGCACGAACACGTCCTCGGCGCGCTGCTCCTCGGCGCCGCGCAGGGGGGGCAGGACCCGGAACAGGACCCGGGCGCCGCGGCGAAGCGGGACGTCGACGGCCAGGTTGCGCGGCTGGAAGTAGTAGATCATCCCGCCCTGGTCTTCCAGGAAGCCGAAGGTGCGGCCCGTGCGCAGCACCGTCCCCCGCACCCAGCGGCTGAGCGGCGTGTCTGCCCGCGCCCCTGGGTCCGGCGCCTCGTCACGTGCCGGGCGGGCCGCCCGCGCCCGGGGCCCGGCCCCCGTGACCCGCGGTGCTTGCAGGTCGCCGGGCCGCAGCCGGTCCCACAGCACCTCGTGGCACAGGGTCACGGCGCCGCCCGCCGCGCCCAAAGACCGCGACCCGCCCAGCAGCGGCGCGGTTGTCGTCGTCAGGCCGCTCAGCCGCGCGGCCTCGTCGTCACACAGCAGCGCCCCCGGCTGGCCGTGGAGCAGGCCGCGCAGCGCCTCGGCGCGCTCGAGGGCGGGGCCCATGAACCCGGGGGCCTGGCCCGGGGCCTGAAGTTGGCCGACCCGTCCGGTCACCAGCGCGGCGGCACCGGTCCAGCCGTCCTGGGCCGCGGCCCGCAGCACGGCGGCGGCACCCTCGAGCGCCAGCAGGGCGTGGGTCTCGGGAAACACCAGCGCCAGCCCGCCCTCGACGGGCACCTCGCCCAGGGCCTGCGGGCGCAGCGCCGCGACCTCGGCGCGCAGTTGGGCCTCCGCGCCCGACGTGGTGATCACCAGCACGGCGCCCGGGAACACCTCGGCCCGTCCGTTCGCGCTCCTGCTCAGGTTGTCTGCCGTCATGACATCCTCCTCGGGGGCGCCCGCGCCCGGCACCGTCCCGGGCCGCCACGCTCGGCGCCCGGGATCGGGTCATTGTCACGGCGGCCTTCCCCACCTCGGCGGGGAACCGCACACCGGCGGGGGGGCCAGACGGGGGCGGGGGTCAGGGCGGCGCGCCCGCAGGAGCGCGAGACCGCGGCGGGCCTTGACCGTGCGGCCCCGATCCGCGGGCCTCCTCGGTCCGCGCCCGACACCTCCGGAACGCCCCACCGGGCTCTCGTCGCCCCGGCTGGTCCGTCTGGACCCCCGGCCCGGGTGGTCCGTCTGGGCCTGTCGCCCGGCGGAGGGCGGGGCGCAGCATGTCCCCACGCGGTCCGGCCCGCCCCACCGGGGGCCAGCGACGCGGGCCATTTCGGCAGGTTTTCGTTCTGGAGGTGTGACTCGTGATGCGGCACAGCGACTGGTCCGGTCTCCATCTGACCCTTCCGAGCCCCAGGGTCGTCTGTCTGTGCGGCGCCGAACGTTTCCGGGCGGCCTTCGCCGCGCTCGACCGTCGGCTGACCGACCAGGGCTGCGTGGTGGTGACCATCGCCAACCCGGCCCGCGCCTGCGACGGCCAGGACCCGGCTGAGCTGCCGCACGCCCGCGCCGACCTGCACAAGATCGAGTGGTGCGACGAGTTCGTGGTGCTCAACGTCCACGGCTACATCGACGAACTGACCCGCCAGCACCTGCGCCACGCCCAGCGGCTGGGCAAGCGGGTTCGCTTCGTGGACCCGCTGGGCGGCCAGAGGCGGCCCGAGCGTCCCGACCTGCCCGGGCAGGACGCGCCGCGGCGCGCGGCCAGTCCGGTGTTCACCCCCGCCGAGGGGATCACGGTGGTGGGGGAGGGCACGGTGATGGACCTCACGGCGCCCTTCAAGGTGCGCGGCGGCGCGGTGCTGCTGTACGGACCCGACGAGACCCGGCCCGCCTGCACGCTGGTCAGCGAGCACGTCTGGCCGGGCGTGCAGTGGGTGCCCGAGGTCTGGTACGCCGAGGCCGCCAGCCACACCCAGGTGGTGCGCTACAGCGCCGAGCCCGCCGCCCTGCAACCCATCGGCGAACTGATCCGCTGGGCCATCGCCACCAGCGGCCAGATCTGGGAGCGGATGCTGTGGGGCCTGCTGCTCGTCGATTCGGTGGCGACCCAGGAGGAACTCAGCGCGATCATCGGGTGCAGGCGCGAGTCGGTGACCACCGCCATGCGCGACTTCCGCGCGCGGGAGCTGATCGAAAAGGTGGATGGCCGCATCCGCCTGACGGCCAAGGGGCTGGTGTACGCCGCGCAGCTCGGCGCGCTGGAGGGCGCGGACGCCGGGGCCGACCTCGGGGAGGCCGAACTCGGGAGCCTGGCCGCCCTGGTGGACCCGGACCTGAACTGACCCCGCCCCACCCGCGGCGAAATTTTTCCCGGCACGGCCACGGACAGGCCGTGCAATAGGTCCGTGCCCCACGGACGACCAGGAGGAAGCGCATGACCCTGCCCCTTTCATCGCCCGCGTCGCCCCGGCCTGCGACCCCGCCGGCCCCCACGGCGGGCGGCCCGGCGGTGACGCTCCACCTGAGCCTCACGCAACTGGTGATGGGCCGCTACCGTCCCCGTCAGCGGTTCGACGCCGCCGCGCTCGACGCGCTGGCCCGCTCGCTGGCCTCGCACGGGGTCGCGCAGCCGCTCCTCGTTCGCCCGCTGGAGGGCGGCGAGCCGGGGGAAGGCCGCTACGAGATCGTGGCGGGCGAGCGGCGCTACCTCGCCGCGCAGCAGCTCGGCCTGACCCACCTGCCCGCGGTGGTGCGGCGGCTGAGCGACGAGGCCGCGCTGGAACTGTCGCTCGTCGAGAACCTGCAACGCGAGGACCTGAACGAACTGGAGCAGGCCGAGGGCGTGCTGCGGCTCCTGGCGCTGCGGTTGGGGCGCGAGGTGGGCGGCGTGCGGTCGCTGCTCTACCGCATGGACAACGAGGCCAAGCACAAGGTTACCCAGCAGGTGTTGGGTAGCGAGGACGCCCGGACGGTCGAGCGGGTCTTCGCGGAGCTGGGCACCCTGAGCTGGGCCAGTTTCGTCTCCACGCGCCTGCCGCTGTTCTCGCTGCCCCCGGACGTGCTGGAGGCGCTGCGTGCCGGGGTCCTGAGTGCGGCGGGCGCCCGCTTGCTGGGACGCCTGCGCGACCCGGCTGACCGGGCCCCCCTGCTCGCCGAGGTCTGGGACGCGCCCCCCGGCGACGCCGAGCTGCGCAGGCGGGTCCTGACCGTGCTCGGCGCCTCCCGCTCGCAGCTCCCGGCGGCCCAGCCCCCGGCGGCCCAACCGGGACCGCCCGCCGCCCGCCTGACCGCCTGGGCCCACACGCTGCTGGGCGGGCGCCGCTGGCGCAGTCCGGCGCGGCAGGCGCGGGCCCAGGCGCTGCTGGAGGAACTCGCCCAACTGCTCTGTGCCGAGGAGGACGATGATGCGCCCGTCACGCCGTAGCCCGCGGGTCTGGGCCATCTGCCGCGCCCGCCCGGACTCACCGCCGGGCTCACTCCTGATCCTGCTGCTGTGCCTGCTGGCCGCGCTGTGGTGGCCCGGCAGCGGGCGGGCGCAGAACGCGACCTACTTCGCCGCCGACCTTCAGGCCGCGCCCCGCACGGTGCTGGTGTCACCCGACTACCTGACCGTGATCGAGTTCTACCAGGAGGTGGACCAGATTTCCTCGGGCCGCCCGGAGCTGCTGCACGTGGAGGCGTCCGGCGCCAAGGTCTACGTGTCCGCGCTGGGACGCTCGGGGTCGACCGATCTGGTGGTCGAGGTCGGCGCGCGGACCCAACTGCTGCGCGTCGAGATCGTCCCGGGCAACAACACCCGGCGCTATGTGGTGCGGCTCGACCGGCCCGCCCCCCCGCTCAGGGTGACCCCCCCACCTCCGCCTCCGCCCGCGAGCCGCCCGGCCCCGGCCCGGACGGTCAACCCCGCCTGGCTGTCGTTCCGGGTGACCGCAGGAGACCTGGACGGGCGCCCAGACGCGGTGACGCTGCTCTTCGCCGTCGAGCACCGGGGCAGCGCGCCCCTGCTGGTCCTGAACGCCGCCGACCTGAGGGTGCGGCAAGGCGGCACGGCGGTGGCCGTGCAGGTTCGGCAGGGCCTCGACCCGGCCACGCTGCGAAGGGGCCGCACCCATCAGGGCACCCTGGTGCTGCGTCTCGGTGCGGCCCAGCGGCGCGGCGCCCCCATCACGCTGAGCTGGACGCTGCGCGACCCGAGCACCCAGACCAGCTACGTCGTGGAACGGCGCCTGGACGCGCGCACCCTGGCCCCGGTCCGGCCCTGAACTCCCCGTAGGACACACGCGTGAGGTGAACCATGAAGACCGCCCCCCCAACCCCTGAGGATGCCCGGACCCGCCGCCCGACCCGGTCCCGGCTCACGGCGGCCCTGGGTCTGCGCTGCCTGTCCTTGGGCGCCCTGGGCCTGGGAGCGCCGGGCCTGCCCTCCGTGGCCCGCGCCCAGGTCCCCTACGTGGGCATCGTGAGCCTGGTGGACATCGGCGCGAGGCCGGGCGTGCAGCGGGAAGCCGGGCGGGGCGGCCTGGTCGCCGTGCCGGGCGTGAACCCGGACGGACTGCCGCTGGTCGAGCTGATCCACGTGCAGAACCTGCTGGCCTGCCGCGCGCAGAGGCGGGCGTCCGGCGGCCCGGCCCCCTGCCCCCGCTACGAGTGGTCCGTGCCCTTCATCCCGGAGCCCAGCGCCCTGAAGCTCGAAGAGGCGCTGTCGCGCGCCTGGAACGAGTTCGACGCCCGCTCGACCTGGTACATGAACTCGCTGCTGAACACCACGCCCGATCCGGGGGACCTGGGCGTGGTGAGCAGGGTGGTCCCCCGGCCCGTGCGCGGCGCGGCCAGGGGACTGCTCGGGAGGCTGCTGCCCTCGACCCAGGGTTACAGCGCGCGCGGCAACTGCGGACCCGACGAGGCGGGCCGCGTGGACGAGTACCTGGACGCCTGGAACGCCAACCCCGCAAGAGCCATCGACGCCAGGCTGTTTTGTGACGCGCTGGCAAAGGCGCAGGCCAGCGCGCGCCCCAGCTACAAGCCGGGGGCGAAGTGCGCGGTGATCGACACGCCCGCCGTGACCGACTGGGCGGAGGTGAACCGCCGCTGGAAAGCCGCCTACACGCAGGCGGTGGAGGTGTACTACCCCGAATACTGGCAACAGGTCTACGCCGCCGTGCGGCGGTACATGCCCGGGTCGCTGGCCTGGGACGGCCTGTACCCGCTGGGCGGGCCGGTCGGCACGGTCGGCGGGGCCCAGCTTCAGCCGGTGTTCGCCCCGGGCCGCCGCACCGCCCAGTATCAGGCGCTGGCCCGGCGCGCGCAGGCGCAGGACCCGAACGGCGCCCGCTACATCCTGGGCCACTATCCCTATCCCGGCGTGGTGGGGGCCTGGGGGCCCCGGGTGCCGCGCCCGGCCACGCCCCCCCTGGGCCGGGCGTGGCCGGGCATCTCCAAACTGGAGGTCCTCAAGTACGGCCTGGCCGGGCGCGAGGACATCTTCGCCCGGCCAGGGCAGTGGTGGAGCATGAGCAAGACCCGTGGGGCGGCCCCGACCGGCCCGACCGGCGCGGGGGACCTGCGGGAGACCGAGGGCGTGGGCGCCGTGAGCTTCTTGCACCTGTACCCGCGGATAGATACCCTGACCACGCCGCGCGCCGCCGAGTACCACCGCTGGTGCTTCCTGTCCTACACGCCCCCGGTCCCGGTGCTGGTGCGGCGGACCCTGCCCAGCGTCGCCCAGGGCATCAATGCCACGCTCGGCGGTCTCACCCGCGTGCACGTGCGCTGGGAGACCGCCCCCGAGGGCTATCCGCTGCACGGCGTGCGCGGCCAGCCCAACCAGGGGGCGCCGGGGCCGGACAACCTGACCGGAAAGCTGCCGACCGTCGATCCGTCCAGGATCGTGATGCCCCGGATTCCGCCGCGGCAGGTCATGGAGCGGGCGCCGCAGGCCGGGGCCGGGGCCGACCCGCCGGGCAGCCCCCCGCCTCCCCCCGCCGAACAGCCGTCCGGAGCGGGTGGCCCCGGAGCCAGCGGGTGCGTGCGCCCGAGCAGCGGCACCCAGAGTCAATGTCTGGCCCGCCTGATTCTGAACGACGGGCGCATCGACCTGGGGACCAGCAGTTCCACACACGGCGGCAGCCCGCGGCAGAACATCCTTGACGCGGTCAACGGACGCTCCACCCCGGCGGGCTGTGGCGAGCGCACCCCGAACTGCGGACGCCGCATTCAGCTCAGCGCCCGCCTGCTGCAAAAAATGCTCGCACTCGCGGACAGGGGTTCCTACCGGGTGACGGCCATCGCGGGCGGCGGACACAGCGGCAGGTCGTCTCACTACACGGGGGACGCCATCGACATCGGCACCTGGGCGGGCATCCACCTGGGCCGCCCCAGCGCGGGACACACCCAGGCCCGCGATGCCTGCCTGGCGGTGGGCGCCCGGCCCTGGCAGACCTTCAACGCCTACAACGACCCCAGGCATCACAGCGATCATGTGCATTGCGATTTCCGGTGACGAGGAGGTTGCCCTGACGGCGGGGCGCCGCTTCTTCCAAGGACCGAGGCTGCCGCCCGCCGCCCCGCCGTAGGCAAGCTGCCCCGCTCTGGGCCAGGCATAACCCCACTCCCTCCTTTGCGGGCCGTCCGTGTGAACGGCCCTGTTTTATCGGTCGGGCTGGGGCTCACCGCGTGATGTCCGGGAGGTCGGGCGCCGCGGTGCCGGGCAGGGCCACCTCACGCCGAACGCAGTCTTCCCCCCACGAGAAGGGAGAAGACTGCGCCGGCAGAGTGATCTTTCCCGACTTCCTCCGCAGCGGCGTGGGTCGGCCCTGCCCGGCACCGGGCGTCCCGGTGTCCCCTGATCTTCCGCGCGGGCCCCCGGTGGGGCGAGCCGAGGAAAACGGCAGAGAAGCGGTCGCCGGGAGAACTCCTCTCCCGGCGACGCTTCCCCGGCCCGGTGACCGTCGGGTCAGCTCTTGCCGCTCCCCAGCACGGTGATGAGCAGCGGGGTTCCCCGGTCCACCTGGGCGATGCGCTCCAACGCCTTCTGGGACGGCGGCACGGCGAAGAGGCGGGCGATGGCCCCCGCGACGGTGGTCCCGAGCTGCGGCGGCACGCGGGTGGTGGTCTCGCGGTCACCGTCCACGACCACCACGGTCTGATTGCCGAGCTGCTCGACGTAGCCGGCCACACCGGCGGCGGCGGCGCGGGTCAGGTCGGCGGCCAGGGCGGGCGCCACGTCCCGGGTCCGGACGGGCAGGCCGGGCAGGCCCGAGGGGTCGTAGGCGCGGGCGCTGACCGGCTCCAGCGCCCCGCCGGTCCAGACTTCGCTGAACACGATCTCGACCCGCCCGGCGGCCCCGAGCGTGGCGAGCCCGCTGAACACCGCGCCCGACGCGCTGCGCGCCAGCACCGGCATGGCCCGGCTCCCCTGCGTGACGATCAACCCGGTGGAGAGTTCGGCGCTCAGGGTCGTGCCGACCGCCAGCGTCGGCGCCGCGCCTGCGGGAGACGGCGTGGCCGCCGCGGGCGCGGGAGCGGCGGGGGGCGGCGTTCCCGGAGTTCCTGTCCCGGGCTGTCCGGGGGCAGGCGGCGTCTCCGGGGCGGCGCCCCCACCGAACAGCGTGAGGGAGGAGCCCGGGTCCACCTCGCCTGTTCCCCCATAGACCGAGAGGGGGGCCGCCGCTTCCTCCTCCGGCCCGCCGTACACCGAGAGCCCGGCGCCCCGGGCGTCCGCCTCGCCGCCTTCCGCCCCAGGCGCGGAATCGCTGCGGAATACCGTGGTGCTGGCTTCCCGGGGCGCCGGCACGGCCCGGAACACCGTGGCGCCGGGCCGCAGGGGGGGAGGAGGTGCGGGCGGCGGTGCAGGCGGCGGGGCCACCGCTTCCGCGGCGGGCAGGGCGTCCCGGACCGGGGGCGGGTCCAGTTCCGGCATCGGCTCGCTGGGCTCCGGGACCGGGGCCGTCACCGGCGGCGCGGCCTCACTCGCCGGGGGCGGGGGCAGGTCGTCCGCCGGGGGCAGAGTGGTGGGCGCGGCGGGCACCGGCACCGCGGGCGGCGGGGGTGGGGGGGGGGGGGGCGGCGGCCGCGCCACCGGCGGCGGGGGGGGGGGGGGGGGCGGGGCCGCGCCCCCCCCCCCCCCCCCCCCCCC
>NZ_PNOR01000029.1 GCF_002869765.1 Deinococcus planocerae
AGGAGGGGGGCCTGCGCGGGTGGCGGGCCCCTCCTCCGTTCGGTGGCCTCACCCCGGTGTGAGGCTGCGGGCTCCCCGGCCCAAGCGCGGAGGCGCGCCCCCTCCTCACGGGCCCCTTTGCAGCCCCTCGGCGGTGAGCACGCCCGCCCCCCGCTGCGACTGCGCCACCGCCAGTTGCCGGGCGGTCAGGTTGGCCTGCGCGTCCGCCAGCGCGAGGCCCGCCGCGGCGTTGCGGGCCGCGAGGTACGCCTGCACCGCGTTCACGGTGGCACTCAGCCGGGCGGCGCGCAGGTCGGCCCCGGCCCGCGCCAGCCCCCGCTCCGCGCCCCGCACGGCCTCCAGCGCCGGGGACCACGGCAGCACGCTCGCCGAGACCTGCGCCGTCACGGTGGTATTCAGCGTCAGATCACCCGAGGAGAGGGGAACTTTCACCGCGCTCGCGTCCGCGCCGACGGTGACGTTGAGCCCCGCGCGCGCCCGGGCGCTCTCCAGGGCGAGTTCGGCGGCCCGGTATTGCAGGTCCGCGCTGCGCCACCCCGGGCTCTGGCGCAGCCGGGCGAGGGTCTCTGGCAGGGTCAGCGGCGCGGCCACGCTCTGAACGGCGGGCGCCGGGGGGGAGGCGGGGGGGGGCGGCGCCGGCTGCGCGAGCGCACCCCCAAGGGCGAGGGACGCGAGCAGC
Source organism: Deinococcus planocerae (assembly GCF_002869765.1). Lineage (NCBI taxonomy): Bacteria > Thermotogati > Deinococcota > Deinococci > Deinococcales > Deinococcaceae > Deinococcus > Deinococcus planocerae. The sequence continues at coordinate 680 of NZ_PNOR01000029.1, forward strand.
AGCCAGAGGCGAGGAGTCAGGAGGGGCGGGGAACGCATGCAAACCTCGGAGGACGGGAAAGGGGGAGGGTTAGTGAGTGCGAACTTGCTTACCGTGGCCGGGAACCGTACGGACCCCATACGCCGAGGAGCAGGCTAGGGTTCCAGGCCGGGCCACAGCACGTCGAAGAGGCCGCGCACGAAGCGCCCGGCGTCGAGCGGCTCGCGGGCTGGGTCGGGGGTCATGTGCTCGCGGTGCACGTAGTGGGTCAGGGTGCCCATCAGGGTGAGGGCGGTGACGTCGGCGTCCACCGGGCGCACCCGCCCGAGCGCCACCTCGGCGCGCAGGTAGGCGGCCACGGCGTCGGCGTCGTGGCGGATGGGATTGCCGAGGCGTTCGAGCATGGGGTTGTGCGCCGGAGCGTGCCCGCGCGAGAAGATCAGCATCAACCCCGGCAGGATGCGCCCCGCCGTCTCGATGAAGCCCAGCGCCGCCCGCTCCAGGTTGCGCCGCACGTCGCCGACCCCCACGAGCCCGGCGAGTTCCTCGCGCCACGCCGCGTAGTTCCGCAGTCCCACGACCTCCTCGAAGATGTCCTCCTTGGAGGCGAAGCGCTTGAACAGGGTGCCCTCGGAGACCCCGGCGCGCCGGGCGATCTCGGCGGTCGTGGCCGAGAAGCCCTGCTCCAAAAACACCTCGCGGGCCGCCTCCACGATTCGCTCGTCGGTGATCACGCGGGGGCGGGGCATAAGTGAGTATCTACTTCCTTACGGGCGCGCAGGTCTGTGGTGCGGGTCACACCCCGCCGTCAGCGCACGGGCTGGGCGGGCCGCGTCACCCGGACCCGGACCTGCGCGCCCTCGGGGTACACCGCGCCGCCCGCGTCGTGGACGAGGAGTTCCTGGCCCCCCAGCCGCACGGTGTAGGTCACGTCGTGGCCCTTGTACTCGCGGGCGAGGATGGTGACGGGCGTGCCGCTTTCTCCCTCGGGCGCGAAGGCGAGGTGTTCGGGCCGCACGCTGACGAGCACGGGGCCGTGCGCCTCCTCGGTGAGCGCGAGGGTCCCCAGGGCGGTGCGGGCGCTGGGGCCGCTCGCCGTGCCGCTCAGCAGGTTGCTGCGGCCCAGGAAGTTCGCCACGAAGGCGGTCTGCGGGCGCGCGTAGACCTCGTGGGGGGGCCCGACCTGCTCGACCTGCCCGGCCCGCATGACCAGGAGGCGGTCACTGAAGGCCAGCGCCTCTTCCTGGTCGTGGGTGACGAGGACGGCGGTGGCGCCGCTGCGGCGCAGAATCGCGCGCACCTCCTGGCGGGTCGAGTGCCGCAGCCCGGTGTCGAGGTTCGAGAAGGGCTCGTCGAGCAGCAGCAGGGCGGGCCGGGGCGCGAGCGCGCGGGCGAGCGCGACCCGCTGCTGTTGCCCGCCCGAGAGCTGGTGCGGCAGCCGCGCCTCGAAGACGGTCAGCCCCACGAGGGCGAGCGTCTCGCGGGCGCGGGCCAGCCGCTGCGCGCGGGGCAGCCCGTGCAGGCCGAACAAGACGTTGCCGAGCACCGTCAGGTGCGGAAAGAGGGCGTAGTCCTGAAAGACCAGCCCCACCCCCCGGCGTTCGGGCGGCACGAAGGGGGAGGTCACGTCGCGCCCCATGATCCGCACGCGGCCCCCCTCGGGCGCCTCCAGCCCCGCGACGAGCCGCAGGGTGGTCGTCTTGCCGCACCCGCTGGGGCCCAGCAGCGTGACGAGTTCGCCGGCCTCCACGCGCAGGTTCAGGCCGCCCAGCACGGGGGGCAGCCCCGGCGCGTAGCGTTTCGTGAGGTCTTGCAGTTCGAGGACCGTGGCCCGCTCGGTCTTCCCGGCACCCGTCGGCGGCGGGGTCGTCGCGGCGAGCGTCATCTCTCCCTCCTCAGGATCAGGCCCGTCAGCAGGGCCCCGCCCGCGGCGAGGGCGAGCGCGTAGGGCGCGGCGGCGGCGTACTGCGCCTCCTCGGTGGCGGTCCACACGCCCCGCGCCAGCGTGTCGAAGCCGGTCGGCGCGAGCAGCAGGGTCAGGGGCAATTCCTTGAGCACGCTCAGGAACACGAGGGCCGCGCTCGTCAGCAGCCCGGGGCGCATGATCGGCAGCGTGACCCGCCACAGGGTCCGCCCGGGCCGGGCGCCGAGCACGCGGGCGGCCTCCTCCAGCCGGGGGGTCGCGCGGGTCAGCGCCGTGCGGATCGGCCCGACCGCCTCGGCGGCGAAGTGCAGGCTGTACGCCACGATCAGGAGGGTGAAGGTCTGGTACAGGGGAGGCACGGCCCGCAGCACGAAGAACACCAGGGCCAGCGCGAACGCGAGGGGCGGCGTGGCGTAGCCCAGGTAGGCCACCCGCTCGGTGAGGCGCGCGGCCCGGCCCCGGTAGCGGCTCCCGATGTACGCGAGCGGAAACGCGAGGGCGGTCGTCGTGACGGCGGCGACCCCGGCGGCGCTCAGGGTGCTGCGGGCCGCGTTCCAGAGCCCCGCCAGCGCGTCCGGGTTTTGTTCCAGCCGCAGCCAGTACAGCATGGTGCCCAGCGGCACGACGAGCGCCGCCCCGCCGAGCGCCAGGACGAGGGCCCAGGCCAGGGGCGCCCAGCCGCGCAGGGGAATCCGGGCGGGCGGGCGCGTCCCCCCCGGCGACACCCGCGCGAGGAACACGCCGCGCATCAGCCTGGATTCCAGCCACAGGGTCAGCGCCGTGACCGCGAGGAGCATCAGGGCCAGCCACGCGGAGTACACCCGGTCGTAGGCGGCGGTGTACTGCCCGTAGATCGCCGCGCTGAAGGTGGGGTAGCGCATCAGGCTGACCACGCCGAAGTCACCCAGCACGTGCAGCGTGACGAGCAGCCCGCCCGCGAGCCACGCCGGGCGCAGGTGCGGCAACGTCACGAGGCGAAACGTCTGCCCGGGCGTGCGGCCCAGCAGCCGGGAGGCGTCCTCCAGCGCGGGGTCTTGCGAGCGCAGCGCCGCGTGCAGGTTCAGGAAAAGGTACGGAAAGGTGAAGAGGGTCAGCACGCCGAGCGCCCCCCAGAAGCCGCTCGGGCCGGGCCAGCTCAGGCCCGTCAGCGCGTCGACGGCGCCGCCCGGCCCGCTCGCGGCGATCAGGGTATAGGCCCCCACGTACCCCGGAATGGCGAGGGGCAGCACCCCCAGCAGGGTCGGCACCCAGCGGGGCCGGAAGGTCGTCCGCGCCGCGAGGTAGGCGAGCGGCAGCGCCAGCGCCGTGCCCGCGGAGAGGACCCCCAGCGCGAGGAGCAGCGTGTTCCCCAGCAGCTCCAGGTTGCGCACCCGGAAGACGATCTCGCGCAGTTCCTCCCCCTGCGCTCCGAAGGCCCGCAGCACGAGGTAAGCGAGCGGCAGCAACACGCCCAGCCCGGCGAGCAGCGCGGGCAGCGTCAGGGCCAGGGGAGGGCGGCGGGGGGTCGTCATGAGGGGAAGGGGCGGCCCGGCGGGCGGCAGGGCCCACGCAGGCTGAGCCAAACTAGCAAAGCCGTTGGGTCAGGGGTGGAGGCGGGAGTCCCGGTCCCGCACCGCCGCGAAGAAGGCTTTCTTTCCTGCTTTCCTGCGGAAGGGAGCCCCTTGCGGTCGGGCGGCGACCACCCCCTACAGCAGCCCCGCGTCGCGCAGCAGCTTCTGCGCCCGCTCGATGTTCTTCGGCAGCGCGGCGGGATCTAAGCGGGGGCTGCGCTTGGTCACGTCGCTGTAGGGCAGCATGGTGGTGGGCTGGAGAATGTTGCCGATCACCGGGTACTCGAAGTTCACGCTCAGGAAAAACGTCTGGGCGTCCTTGCCGGCGAGCGCGTTCAGGAAGCGGGCCGCGGCGGCCTGGTTCCGGCTCGTCTTCAGGATGCCCGCGCCCGTCGCGTTCCCCAGGTTGCCGATGTCGCCCTGCCGGAAGAAGTAGGTCTCGATGGGATAGTTCAGCCGCGCCACGCGCTGGATGTAGTAGTGGTTCGTGAGCGCCACGTCGATCTCACCCGCGCGCATCGCCTCCAGCATCCCTACGTTGCTCGTCTTGTAGTCCTTGGGTTCCAGCGCCTTCATGCCTTCGATCCACCCCCGGGTCGCCGCCTCGCCGTGCCGGGCGATCATCCCCGCCAGAAAGTCCTGGAAGGAGGGGTACGCGACCGTCCACCCGATGCGGCCCTTGAGACTGGTCATCTTCGGCAGGTCCAGCACGCTGGCGGGCAACTGCTCGGGCTTGATCTTGTCCTTGTTGTACGCCAGCACCCGGAAGCGCACCGTCGTGGGCAGCCACGAGCGGTCGTCGGGCACGTAGTCGGCAGACACCTTGCGCGTCAGCGCCGGGCCGAGCCGCGTGAAGCTGCCCTCCGAGGCCAGTTCGCCGAGCGCTCCCACGCTGTTGCCCCAGTACACGTCGGCGGGGCTGCGGCTCCCCTCCTCGCGGATCGCCGCGACGAGCTGGCTGTCCGTGCCGTAGCGGACGTTCACCCGAATCCCGGTCGCGCGCTCGAACTGCTGCACGATGGGGTCCACGAAGGTCTTTGCCCGGCCCGAGTAGACCGTCAGGGTCTGATTCGTCTGAGCGAGCGTCGTGCCCCCCAGCAGGAGAGCGGAAGTGGCAAGCAGAAAGCGTGACATGGCTGGAATCCTAAGTAGGTTGATCGGGATTGTCAACTCAGATGTGGGGGACGGCGGGTGATGGGGTGTGCCTTCTGTCCGCGCCCACCCGCACGGCCCCGCTCAGCGCCGTTCGAGCGCCAGCTCCACCAGGCGGGTCACGAGTTCGCTGTAGGTCAGGCCCGCCGCCTCGAAGAGTTTGGGGTACATGCTCGTGGTCGTGAAGCCGGGGATGGTGTTGACCTCGTTGAGAAACAGCTCGCCCGTCTCCTCGACGTAGAAGAAGTCCACCCGCGCGAGCCCGGCACAGTCGAGGGCCCGGAAGGCACTCAGGGCGAGGGACCGGACCCGCTCGGCGACCTCTGCGGGCAACGGCGCCGGGATGTGCATGGTCGCGCGCCCCTCGGTGTACTTCGTCACGTAGTCGTAGAACTCGGCGCTAAAGTGCAGCTCGCCCACCGGGCTGGCGACCGGCGCGTCGTTGCCGAGGATGCCGACCTCCACCTCCCGCGGTTTGTGGGCGGTCATCGCCTCCAGGATCACCCGGCGGTCGAGGCCGAAGGCGAGGTCGAGGGCGGCCTGAAGCTCCTCGGCGCGGGTGACCTTGGAGATGCCCACGCTCGACCCCAGGTTGGCGGGCTTCACGAAGAGGGGGAAGCCGAGGTCATGGGCGCGGGCCTCCACCTCGGCGGGGTGCTCCTGCCACTCGCGGCGCACGGCGAGCCGCCACGCGACCTGCGGGATGCTCACCGAGGCGAGCACCTGCTTGGTCATCACCTTGTCCATGCTCACCGCCGAGCCCAGCACCCCCGACCCCACGAAGGGGATTCCGGCGAGCGTCAGCAGGCCCTGGATGGTGCCGTCCTCGCCCATCGGGCCGTGGAGGAGGGGAAACACGGCGTCGTAGCCCTCGGCGCTCGCGGCGCGGTGCAGCACAAGGTCGCCGCCGCCTTGGGCGCGGCCCGTCTCCAGCGCCCGCGCGGTCTCGGTGGGCGGGAGCCAGCGGCCCTGGGGACTGATCACCACCGGGGTCACGTCGAACTGGTCGCGGGGCAGCGCCGCGAGGACGCTGCGGGCACTCATCAGGCTCACTTCATGCTCGCCGGACTGGCCGCCCGCCAGCAGCAGGATGCGTCGTTTCACGCGCGGTAGTATGGCACTCCCCATACTCAAGCGCCTCAGACTGAGTACAGAACGCCGAGAAAAGCGTGTGTGGCACGGGGGAGGCCTCTTTGGAAATTCTCACATCCGCCGCTCAGCCTACGCTATGATGCTCACCGTCCATCCACACAGGTGCCTCTCCTCACATCCCAGGCTGTGATGCGGCAGGCACCGAATTCTCGGGAGGCTCAATGAAGAAATTCGCTCTGCTCAGCACCCTCTTGCTCGTCGGCTCGGCTTTTGCCGCCGCGCCCCGTGACACGCTGGTCGTCCAGCAGGCCGCCGACATTCCCACGCTCGACCCGGGCGTGACGTACGACACGGCCTCGGGCGCCATCGTGGAGAACATGTACGAGACGCTGCTGACCTACCGGGGCAACAGCGTGCGTGACCTGGAGCCGCTGCTCGCCACGAGGGTGCCGACGGCCACCAACGGGGGCCGGACGTACACCTTCGACCTGCGCCGTAACGTCAAGTTCCACACCGGCAACACGATGACCTGCCGTGACGCCGAGTACTCCTTCGAGCGCAACCTGGTCACCAACAGCGCCGAGAGCGGCAACTGGTTTATCTCCGAGTCGCTGCTGGGCACCGGCAGCAACGCGAACGACGACAAGACGATCACCTGGGCGCGGATCGACCGGGCGGTCGAGTGCAACAACGCAGGCCAGCTCGTCTTCACGCTGCCGAAGGTGGACCCGGCGTTTCTCGCCAAGCTCGCCTACACCGGGCAGAGCATCGTGGACAGCAAGCACGCGATTGCCATCGGCGAGTGGAAGGGTACCGAGGCCGACTGGAAGAGCTTCGTCGGCAAGGACCTGACCGACTCGGCCCTGAACAAGCAGCCCAGCGGCACGGGCGCGTACCGCTTGGTGCGCCGTGACGCCAACGCCACGCTGCTTCAGGCGTTCGACGGCTACTGGGGCAAGAAGCCCGCGATCCGCAACGTGATCATTCAGAAGGTGCCCGAGATCGCCGCGCGCCAGCAGGCCTTCCTCCGCGGCGACGCCGACCTGATCGAGGGCGGCGGGCGCAGCGTGGACGAGCAGCAGATCAAGGGCAAGCCGGGCGTGGTGTGGCTCGACAACCTGCCCAACACCGTGGGAACCGCGATCTTCATGAACCAGCGGATTCAGGACCCCGGCCTGCTGGGCAGCGGCAAGCTCGACGGGCGCGGCATCCCCGCGAACTTCTTCAGCGACGTGAACGTGCGCCGGGCCTTCAGCCACGCCTTCAACTACCAGCAGTACATCCGCGACGTGCAGCAGGGCAAGGGCAAGCAGCGCACCATGCTGCTGCCGGACTCCTTCCCGGGCTACGATCCCGAGGTCAAGACCTACACCTTCGACGCCGCGAAGGCCCGCCAGTACTTCCAGCGCGCGTGGGGCGGCAACGTGTGGAAGAACGGCTTCACCCTGACCGCGAACTACCGCGCGGGCAGCGTGCCGGCGCAGACCGCGATGGAGATCCTGAAGCGGAACATCGAGTCCCTGAACCCCAAGTTCAAGGTCAACGTTCAGCAAAAGCAGTGGAGCGAGATGCTGGCCGACTCCAAGAACGGCAAGGAGGCCATGATCGTGCTGGGCTGGGCGCCTGACTACGCCGACCCGGACAACTTCATCCACACCTTCTACCACTCCAGCGGCTACTACGCGCCCCGCAGCAACTTCAAGGACGCCTCGGTGGACAAGTGGATCGACCAGGCCCGCGCGACCGTGAACACCGCCCAGCGCAACCGCCTGTACAGCCTCGTGGGCAACCGCGCCTACGAGCAGGCGCCGTACATCCTCGTCCCGGCGGGCGTGAACTACACTTTCCACCGCAACAACCTCCAGGGCGTGAGCGCGGCCACGTATAACCCGATGACGAGCTTCGAGGACACCGGGACTCTCTGGAAGGACCTCAGCAAGCGCTGACCCGCATTCCCGGCGGGCGGGACGGCCAGGTGCGGCTGTCCCCCCGCTTCGGCGTTTATCCCTCGCCCCACCGTAGAGGACCCTATGCTCAACTTCATCGTCAGGCGGCTGATTCAGGTTCCGCTGGTGATGCTCGTGCTCTCGCTCTTCATCGTCGGGCTGACCCAGCTCCTGACCCCCGAGCAGCGCGCCGCCGGGTTTATCCGCAGCGATCAGCAGGCCGCCCGACTGGAACAGATCATCGAGGAACGCGGCCTGCGCGATCCCTTCGTCGTGCAGTACGGCAACTGGCTCGGCAGCACCCTGCGCGGTGACCTGGGCTTCTCGCGCGCCAGCGGCCAGGACGTGCTCCAGACGATCCGCGAGCGGCTGCCGAACACCGTGGAACTCACGCTGCTCACCGCGCTGCCGATCCTGCTGCTCGGCGTGTGGCTGGGCACACTGAGCGCACTACACAAAGACAAGCTGATTGATCAGGTCCTGCGTGTCCTGACTATCCTAGGCTACAGTCTGCCCAGCTTCGTCTTAGGGATCGTGCTACTCGCCGTATTCTACGGCTACTTGGGCTGGCTACCGGGAGCCGGACAGGTCAGCATCGTCAACCAATTCGCCCTCGGGGACCTGCGACGCTATACCGGGCTGCTCAGTCTCGACGCGGCGCTCAATGGGCGTTGGGACATCGCCTGGGATGTGCTACAGCACTTGATCCTGCCCGCAGCAACCCTGACGGTTATTAATGCTGCGACCATCGTGAAGGTGATGCGCAACAACATGCTGGAGGCGCTGACGAGCGACTACGTGCGCACGGCACGGGCCAAGGGGCTCTCCAGCCGGGTGGTGAATAACAAGCACGCCCGACGTAACGCACTGCTTACCATCGTGACGCTGGGGGGCTTCCTGATCATCAACCTGCTCAGCGGGTCGCTGATCACCGAGTTCATCTTCGGGTACCCTGGGGTGGGCCTGTGGATGGTGGAGGCCGGGCTGCGGCTCGACATTCCCGCCGTGCTGGGCTTCGGGTTGCTGTCGGCGCTGATCGTGGTCATCGTGAGCACGGTCGTGGACATCCTGTATGGGGTCGTGGACCCCCGCGTGAGGTTCGACTGATGACGGTGACTGCCCCCCTTCCCACCCGCGAGCGCAGCCGCTGGAACCTCTTCTGGACGAGCCCCGCCATGCGCAAGCTGCGGCGCAACAAGCTCGCCGTCTCGGGACTGATCATCACGCTGCTCTTCGGCCTGGTCGCGCTGTTCGCGCCCCTGATCGCCAAGCCGAGCGGCAACTGCCTGCGCGACCTAAACATCGCTTCCCCCAACGAGGTGTACAACCCGCTGGGCGGCGCCTTCTGGCGGGCCACCCTCGCGCCGCCCGAGAGCTGCTACGCCATCGAGCGCCTGAGCTTTGCCTCGACCCCGACGCCACCCAGCCAGGAGGCCTTCTTCGGGACCTCCAACGGCTACAACATCTTCTACGGCCTAGTCTGGGGCACGCGCACGACCTTCAAGATGTCTTTCATCATCGTGGGCATCACGCTGCTCGCGGGAGTGATCATTGGAGCGCTCAGCGGATTTTACGGAGGTTGGGCAGACAACATGATCCAGCGCTTCATCGACGTGCTGTTCGCCCTACCGCCCCTGATCCTGACGGTCGTGCTGCTGACGATCCTGCGAGCCCAAAATCCTGGCGGCAATCCTACTGGGCCGATTATTTTGGCCTTCTGTATTGCAGGCTGGGCTCCATACGCCCGCGTGGTACGCGGCGACGTGCTCAGAACCCGGCAGCTCGAATACGTGGACGCGGCCCGCTCGCTGGGGGCGCGCGACTGGCGGCTGGTGCTCAAGCACGTCGTGCCCAACAGCCTCGCCAGCGTCCTCACCCTCGCGGTGCTCGACCTCGCCACCATTCCGCTCAGCGTGGCGGCCCTCTCCTTCCTGGGTCTAGGCTTCGAGAGTGGGTACGCCGAGTGGGGCCAGCTCGTGGAGTTTGCGCGGCCCTGGCTCAAGCCCGATTACTGGTACGTGCTGGTCTTCCCGGCTCTGTTCATCGTGACCTTCAGCCTCTCATTCAACCTCTTCGGTGATGGCCTGCGCGACGCGCTCGACCCCAAGAGCCGCTGATTCTGCTAGTAGAGAATGTGTTATGGACGTATTCTGGCCTTTAAGCGTTACTTTGACGAAAATATATTTGGTTCCTGTTGTTCGGCGGTTGATTACCCTGTTTACAAGAGAGCAAGCGTGAGGTAGGATTGCCCTGTCCAACCAGAGGATGGTCTAATTGTCTTAATTGACAACTAGGGGTCCTCAATTATTGGTGGACTTTGGAGGAAAGTGTGAACAAGCAACAAGTTAAGGGCAGCAAGAAGAAGGTTAAGCTTTCAGTCGTGAAGGCTGAAGCCGTTCGTCTCACCATGATGGATGGCGATCCTACTGGTGGAATCAGGTCCTAGGCGCAATATTCTTGCATGCCGATCTCAGACAGATCGGCATTTTTAATGCCAACAATGGACAAATATAAAGACGTTACCATCAAACCGTGGCCGCAATACAATGTAGAGGGGGGAATATATTTCCAAAGGGAAGGGGGGGCGGGATTTGAGCTACCGATCAATTTTGGTTGGCAGCGTGACATTGTTGACAAATTAACAAAAGGGGAGGTTATAGAATTCAGCTTCTTATCTTCTGAACAACTTAATTTTTTGGATGAACTAGATCGTCTAGGCCTACTAAGGAACAGGAGCGAGGATTACGCATCAATACCGGATCGTTATAAAAGCAATATAGCATTTTTCGAAGCGTTTTCAAATTTAGAGTCTCCTGCTTCAACATTTCACGAAACACTGAAGACCAAAAAAGTTGTCCTCCTTGGGGTCGGTGGGATAGGATCCACTGTTGCAATGCAGCTATGTGGATTAGGCATAGGTAGCATTACGTTAGTGGATAAGGATGACGTTGAGCTTAAGAACCTGTCGCGTCAGTTCCTTTACAGAGAGGCCGATGTAGGTCTTAGCAAATTGGAGGTCGCTTCTAGAGAGCTAAAAAATATAGATGGAACTATCATAGTTAATACCGTCGAATGTTATGTAGAAGATGTAAGTACATTGCGTTCGATAATAACAGGGGCGGACTTAGTTATATCAGTCATTGATTCTCCCGACAATATATTAAATATTGTCAACGAGGCTTGCATCTTTGAACGAATTGATTTTATAGCAGGTGGCACTAGAATTACAAGCGGGGTGTATATGAGTGTTCAGCCGGGAGTAACAGCATGTTTTGAATGCTCCCGGAGAGGACTGAGCTTCCCAAAACCGAGTATCGATTTCCCGGTTGCAAATCGGGTTATAGCTCCGGCGACAGGTATGCTGGGAAGCCTAATTGTGTGGGAGGCGCTAAAATATTTATTGAATATATCTCCTCCCGCTACAGCGGGTCGCCTGACCGAAGTGTATTTTTTGACCGGAGAAATAAAAATAACTGATTCCTGGATTATCCATGACGACTGTCCGATTTGTAAAGAAGCCCAGGAGCAAATTGAGAAGACCTATCCGGCTGATGAGCGTAGGGTTGAAATAATTTCTCACGTCGTGTTCGAAGAAATGGGAGAATATTTCGTCGGCTCTCCTGTGGCTGATAATCACATTATACTCAACGAGACAGGACTGATTCTACTTGATGTCCTCAAATCTGGAAAAACTTTTTCGCAAGCCGAACTAACAATTCTCAGGAAGACTGGGGAATATGTGGATGTCGAGGATTTTGTTGAAAAGTTAAGGGACGCAGGTTTTCTTGAGCAGAAACAAATTCAAACGTCACAACGATTATACAATGCTATACCGAAAAAACTTGCATTGTTTTTGTTTAAGTCAAGAATTTGGTGGCTTTATGCTCTTTCGGCTCTCGCTTGCCTCTATATCTGGTGGCGACTTCCATTTTTACTACCGGATGCACAAGATTTAACTGGGTGGAGACAAACGGAGTGGCTTATCCTAGCCAGTTTCATAATGAGTCGCGTGCAAATAACGGTTCATGAGCTTGCACACTTCGTCGCCGCACGGGCCGTTAGTGTACCTGGTCGTTTTCGCATTTCTCGCCGTTTATTTTTTGTAGTCTACGAGACTGATGTAAGTAGCATATGGCTAGTGCCGAAACGTGATAGATATGCCACCTTTATGGCTGGTATAGCAGTAGATTTCGTAGTACTTTTGATTGCACTACTTATCAGATACATGCACTTTGAAGGACATCTGTCTAAATCTCTAGATTCTCTTGCTTCTTTGTACATTCTAATCCTTGTAAATGGGCTTGTATTTCAGGCACTAGTCTTCCTAAGAACCGATCTCTACGCGGTTCTAGTTAATTTTTTCAATTGCAGAAATTTATATCAGACTAACATACTGAGCATAACATTATTCTGCAAAAAAATGTTTAAAATACGCCCCACAATAGAAGAATTGAGGAGGTCAGCGAACTTCCATAGTCAAGATTTGAAAGCGCTTAGATTTTTTACACCTATATACATACTAGGAATAGTCTTATTTATTTGGTTTAATACTAAAGTTACACTTCCCGCAACCTTTGTTTTCGCAGAACGCGCTTTTAGAGATATAGGTCTCGCATTATCGGGCGAAAACGCGAGCTTGATAACTATTGTTTCTAATCTGATTATTGTCTCACAGCTCGCAATTCAAATTATTATATTTTCTTTCGTGACCATCAGATCAATCTTAAGGTTTTTTGTAGCAAGAAAAGCTTCAGGATTAGAAGTGACATCGGTTCACAATACAAACAGCCGGTAATTCAAGTGGCTCCTTTTATTTTACTCAAATTTTCTATATTTAGGCCTAGTCTTCAAAAACGCATTTGTCTTCTTGAATTTTTTCAATTATCGGTATAACTCCGTAAGGCAACCCACGCCATACAAGAACGAAGGCAAGGGCCGACACCAGCCACAGCGCGGCGAGGGCGGTGGGCTGACTGAAGAAGACGCAGCCGAGCAGGAAGGGGACGGCGGGGGCAGTCCCGGCCTGCATGGCGGCGGTCAGGGTCACCTGGGGTCCCGGCCCCGTGGAATCGCGGGCGGCGAGCCGGGCGAGGTGCAGGCCGGCGGCGGCGAGCACGGCGGCGAGGAGAACGAGGGCGGTGACCCAACCCGCGGAGAGCGGCGCGGGCCGGGTGAGGAGGTAGAGCCCCCCCAGCGGCAACCCCGGCACGGCGATGACCAGGAAGGCGGCGACGAACGCCCGGCGGGCCGCGCGGGTGAGGTCGGCGGGCGTCCCGGTGCGCAGGTCGCGGGCGAGGGCCTCAAACATCGGCGGGGACGGGGCTCAGGGCCCCAACGGTGGCGGGGACGCCGCCCACTTCCACCCGGTCACCGGGAGCGAGTTCCTTGCGCAGCCGGGCGAGGCTCAGGCCGTCCGCGTGCGCGCCCGCCTGCCCGACGACCTTGCCCTCGCGGGCGACCTCGGCGTGGTCGGGGAGGTGTTGCCCCTCCAGCCGCCCCAGGTGATAGCGGGCGTTGCCGCGCGCCTCCAGCCGCGCCATGATCTCCTGCCCGACGTAGCAACCCTTGCGGTAGCTCATGACGGGGAGGGGACCGCCCACGTCGAGCCCCACCTCCTGCGGCAGGGTCCCGATGAAGCCGTCGCGCACCACGTCGGGGATGCCCGCCCGCACGCGCGCCGCCTCCAGCACGGCCAGCGGCGTCTCCCCCGCCTCGAGCGCCGCCCGCACCGCGTCCTCATGCCGGGCGAGGAAGTGCAGGTCCACCCCCGGCGTGCCCGTGCGGTTCACCCGCCCGCCGAGCACGGTCCCGCCCCCCAGCTCGAAGCTCTGCGCGTCCGGTCCCTCGGAATTCCAGCCGGGCACAGCCTGAGCCCAGACGTGAACGGTGCGCAATTCGTCGGTCACGTCCTGGATCTCGACCTGATCGAAGATGATGTAACGCCGCAGCCGGGCCGTCAGCCCCTCCGCCTGCCCGGCGTCGAGGTGGAGGTACACGTCTCCTTCGCGCCTGTAGGCCCGCGCGAAGAACTCGATCTGGCCGCGCACGTTCAGAAAGCAGCAGGCGACCGTGCCGGGCGCCCGGACCCCGCGCAGGTCGTTCGTCATCTGCCCCTGCACGAAGTCCACCCGGTCGGCGCCGGTCAGCCGCAGCGCGCTCGAAGGAAGGGGGGTCCACATGGGGGCAGGGTACGGGAAAAGGGGGGGGCGGTTCGTGGCACGCCGCACGCGGGAGGGGCCGGGACCCGCGCCCCGCCCCGTCCGTCAACTCACCAGCGCCCGCCCCCGCCGCTGCCGCTCCTGTTGCGCCTCGCGGGTGAGGTGCCAGCGGGCGAGGTCGGCCACGCCCTCGCGGATGATCGCCTCGGCGTGGGGAAGGGCCTCGCGGCGGCTTTGCAGGTTGCGGCTCACGATGGCGGTGAGGTCGTCGAGGTTGTAGAGGTGGGCGCCCGGCACGGCGGCGATGTCGGGGTCGAGGATGCGCGGCACGCTGATGTCGATCAGGAACAGGGGGCGCTCCGGGCGGCCTTGCAGCGCGGCGCGCGCCCCCTCGCCGTGCAGGACGTAATGGGGGGCCGCGCTCGACGCGATCACGACGTCGGCTTCCGGCAGGACCTCGTGGAGGTACTGGGCGGCGCAGACGCGGCCCCCCACCCGCTCGGCGAGCTGCCGGGCGCGGGCCTCGGTGCGGTTGACCACGATCACGTCGCGCACCCCCGCCGCGCGCAGGTGGGTCAGCGTCAGCTCGGCGGTCTCGCCCGCCCCGATGATCAGGGCGGTGCGGCTCGTGAGGTCGCCCAGCGCCGCCTGCGCCAGCTCGACGGCGGCGCTCGACACGCTGACCACCTTGTCGCTCAGGCCGGTTTCCGAGCGCACCCGCTTCCCGGCGGCGAGGGCCCCCTGGACGACCTTGTTGAGGAGCTTGGCGCCGGGGGTACGCTCCTGCATCGCCTGCCACGCCCGTTTGACCTGCCCCTGAATCTGCGTCTCGCCGATCACGAGGCTGTCGAGGCCCGAGGCGACCCGGTACAGGTGGGTAACGGCGGCGTCCCCGCGGTACACGTACAGGGACTCGCCCAGACCGTCCCCCCAGGCGTCCGCGAAGGCGCGCACGGGGTCGCCGCGCAGCCCGGCGAGGTAGACCTCGGTGCGGTTGCAGGTGGCGAGGAGCATGACCTCGGAGGCGTGGCGGGAAAGGGTGCTCAGGATGGCGGCCTCGTCGCCTGCGCGCACGGCGGCCCGCTCACGCACCTCGACAGGGGCGGTCTGGTGGTTGAGCCCCACCACCGCGAAGTCGAGGGGGGCGGGATGCGACGCTTTCGGCTGGGCGAGGAAGGCGCGGGCGGTCGGGCAGGCGAGCGTCACACGGCTCCCCCGGCACTCAGGCCGAACGCCGAGCGGATGTCGGCGCGCAGGGCGTCGAGCGCCCCCTCGCGGGCGGCCCCGGGCAACCGGACGGCCTCCTCGCGCCGCGCGGCCCAGGCGTCCACCGTCCCCGGCTCGGGGAGGAGGGCGGCGATGCGCTCGCGCAGGGCCTGCGCCAGCATGGGCAGCTCGCGCCCGGTGCTCACCGCCACCTGCACGCCGCCGCGCTCCACGGCGGCGGGAAAGCGCAGGGTGCCCCTCGTGGCGTCGCCCGCGTGGTTGACGAGCGCCCCCGCGGCGCGGGCCCCGGCGGTCACGGCGTCGTTCACGGCCTCGCTGTCCGTGGCGGCCACGACCACGCGCTGCCCATTCAGGTCGGCGGGAAGGTAGGGACGGCGCTCGGCGCGCACGGGCAGCGCCGCGAAGTCGGGGTGGAGGTCGGGTGCGACGACCGTGACGCGCAGCCCGGCGCCTAGCAGGGTCCGCGCGCGGCGCAGGGCGACGGCCCCGCCCCCCACCACCAGGGCCGGTTCACCGCGCAAATCGAGGAGGGCCGCCAAACTCACGAGGCGCAGCATAGCGCCTGGGCCCAGGGGCGCACGTCCCCGACCGAACGGTAAGAAATGCGGCGTGGACGGGATTTCCGTCCGTTTGGAGCCTCAGTCCGCCCCGCGTGTCCCGACCGCCGGACCCCCGCTGACCGCCCGCTCGGCGGCGTCGGCCAGGGCCTCCAGGGTGGGGGCCTCGGCGACGGTGACGCGGGTGAACCCGGCGCGGCGCGCGGCGTCGGCGGTCTGCGGGCCCATCGCGGCGACGGCGAAGTCGGTTCCGGCGAGGGCGGCGAGATGCCGGGCCGCGCTTCCCGAGGCGAGCGTCACCACGTCGGCGGCCCTCAGGCGGTTCATCGCGTGCTCGCCGGGCCGGGCGGGTTCGGTGCGGTAGAGTTCCGCGCGCTCGTAGCGCAGGCCGCGCGCCTCCAATCCACGCTCCAGGTCGTCCTCCGCGACCTGGCTCGTGAGGTGCAGGGTGACCTCGCCGGGCTGACCGGGCAGCTCGGCACCCAGGTGCAGGGCGCCGGGGGTGGAGGGCAAGAAGTCGGCGCGCACCCCGCGCTCCGCCAATGAGCGGGCGGTGCTGGGGCCCACCGCCGCCACCCGCACGCCCGCGAGGTGCCGGGCGTCGAGCCCCAGGCGGTCCAGGTGGGTGAAGAGAGCCATTGCCCCCTGGTTGCTCGTGAGCAGCAGCCAGCTCACCCCCGTCAGGTCGCGCAATCGGGCGTGCAGCTCGGCCTCGCGGGCGGTCTCCGCGAAGCGGATCAGGGGCACCTCCAGCACCGAGGCGCCGCGGGCGCGCAGGAGGTCCGACAGGGCGCTCGCCCCGTCGCGGGTGCGGGTCACGGCGACGCTGCGGCCCGCGAGGGGTCCCCCGAAGCCCGGCCCCACGTCGAACCAGCGCAGATGGTCCCGCAGCCGGGCGACCTCGCCGACCACGGTGACGGCGGGGGCCTCCAGCCCGGCCTCCCTGACCGCCCGCGAGATGGTCGCCAGCGTGCCCGTCGCCACCCGCTGCTGGGGCGTGGTGCCCCACTGGACGGTGGCGGCGGGGGTCTGCGGGTCACGCCCGGCGGCGATCAGGTCGGCGCTGATCTCGCCCAGGTTGCGCACCCCCATCAAGAGCACGAGCGTGTCCACCCCGGAGAGCCGCTCGTAGTGGGCGCCTCCCTCCTTCGTGTTGCCGGTGAGGACGGCGAAAGAGCGGGCCGCCTCGCGGTGGGTGACCGGAATGCCCGCGTAGGCGGGCGCGGCGATGGCGCTCGTCACGCCGGGGACGACCTCGAAGGCGATGCCCGCGAGGACACACGCCTCGGCCTCCTCGCCGCCGCGCCCGAAGACGAACACGTCCCCGCCCTTGAGCCGGGCGACCCGCCTGCCGCCCCCCTCCAGCGCCTTTTCCACGATCAGGGCGTTGATCTGCTCCTGGCCGATGTACTCGGAAAAGCCCTTCTTGCCCACGTAGATCGTCTCGGCCTCCGGGCAGTGCCGCAGCAACTCGGGGTTGGCGAGGTAGTCGAAGAGCACCACGTCCGCCCGCCGCAGGGCCTCCACCCCGCGCACGGTGATCAGCCCCGGATCGCCCGGCCCCGCCCCGATCAGGGACACGAACGCGCGGGAGCCGGGAGCAGGAGCAGCGGAATCGGTCATGCCGACAGGCTAGCGGCCCGGGGGAGGGACAAATGCGGCGGGGAACAAAAAACCCGCCCTCTCGGGCGGTGATAGGAAAAAGATAGCGTGGGATGCAGAGGCTGTCAACTTATGCAGCCGGGTTCTGGCTGTCTACCCGTCCAGCGACGGCAACAGGGTGGACGTGACGCGCAGCGGCAGGGTGGGGGCGAACCACACGCGGCCCGTGCCGCGGTAGACCTGCACGAAGCCCTCGCCGGTCCGCCCGCTGCCGAGCAGGCCCCTCGCACTCTTCTCGACGCTGAAGGTCAGGCCCCCCGTGTACGCGAGGACGAGATTGCCGTCCACCTTCAGGGTCTCGCCCCGCAGGTCGAGAACCTGGAACTCGTCGGGGTGAACGGGGCTTTGCAGGGCGAAGACGCCCGTGCCCGAGAGCTTGGGCTGGACCCGGCCCTCCCCGCTGCCCAGGGCGGCGGCAAGCCCTCGGTTGACGTGCCGTCCGACCGTCACGTCCCCCACGCAGGCGACGAAGGCGCCGTCGTCCACGATCACGTCCTCGCCGCGCAGCTCGCCCAGCAGCAGGTGCAGCCGGGTGGGCTCGGTGTGGATCACGCCCGCGCCGCGGTAGACGGTCTTGTACAGGCCCTCCCCGGTCGCCGCCGCCGTGACCGCCCCGCGCAGGAAGCCGCCCAGCCCGCCGCCGCCCCCGCCCGTCATGCTCGCGCCCATCTCGATCTCGCCGCGCAGCGACTGGAGGGCGCCGGGTTCGAGCACCGCCGTGCCGTCCCCCACGTGCAGGGTGAGTTGCCGCCAGGGGGCCGGGCGGGTCACGGGCTGGAGGTAGCCCTCCAGGGGGGTCTCGGCGGGGTGGGCGGTGTGCTCGACGACCTCCAGCCGCGCGCCCTCGCCGCCGATCTCGCGGACCGTCCGGGCCTTCCAGATGAATTCCATACCGGGAGTACGCGCCGCGGGGGCGCCGGGTTCCTACCGCCGGGCGCGGCCATACACCAGGGCGCGGGTCAGCGCCTCCAGCGGCCCCGTGCCGAAGCGGCGCAGCACCCACGCGCTCAGCGGCACCTGGGCGAGCCCGACCGCGAGGGCGAGGAGCAGCGTGGCGGCGGCCCCCCAGCGTCCGTACTGGGCTCCGGCGTAGGGGTAGAACACCGCCGTCATGATCAGGCTCTGGGCGATGTAGTTGCTCATGGCGAGCCGCCCGCTCGCCGCGAAGGCCCGCAGGGGCCCCAGGCTCCCCCGCGCGGCGAGGAGCCCCAGCACCCCGGCGTACCCCAGCGCCGAGGCGAGCCCGCCCCCCATGCGGACGGGGATGGCGAGGAGCCCGGCGGTCTGGGTGCCCCAGGTGTTCAGCCACGCGAGGAGCACCCCCAGCGGCAGGCCGACCATCAGACCATACGCGGCGAGGCGGCGCAGCAGCGGCAGGTGCTCGTGCGGGCGGGTGAGCACGCCCGTGCGGTGGGCGGCGGCCCCCAGGCAGAAGAGCGCGACCAGCCACAGGCCGTTGTACACGCTGCCCCCGATCAGGTTGGACTGGAACTCCGCCGCCCGCCCGGCCACGACCTGCGCGTACGTCATCCCCGGGGTGAGGTCGGGCAGGCCGTCGAACCGGGGTCTGACCGGGCCCGCGAGGCTGCCGAAGCCCGCCAGCACCCCCAGCAGCAGCCACCACGCCCCCAGCGCCGCCGCGAGGGTGACGAGTTCGCGCGCCGTCATCCGCACGGTGAGGAGCAGCGCGACCGCCAGCAGCGCGTAGTTGGAGATGATGTCCCCGTGCCACACGAACACGAAGTGCGCCGTGCCGATCACGAGGAGCACGGCGAGGCGCCGCAGCAGCGTTCCCCCCCCGTGCCGCGCGAGCAGCCCCGCCGCCCCCCACCCGAACAGCATGGCGAAGAGGCTGATCGCCCGCCCGTTCACGAACACGTCGGTCAGGACCTGCACGGCCCCGTCCGCGCCCCGCTGCTCCCACTCCCGGAAGCCCGCGAAGGTCTGCGCGTTCACAATCAGGATGCCCAGCAGCGCCAGCCCCCGCAGCACGTCGGGCAGCGCCGCGCGTTCCCCCGCCCCCACCGGACGCTGAGGGCCGGTCTCAGGGGCGGGGGCCTGGTCCGGCGGGGAGGCGAGGCTCATGGATGCAGGCTAGCGCGCGGGCGTCTTCCGGGGATGGGCAACAAAACCGCCTCTCGGGCGGTGATGGGTCAATGCCAGCGCCCTATGGGCCTCCGCGCGCGCGAGGCCCATCTGGCAAGCCCTCTTCCAGTCTCGTGCCGGCTTCCCGTCGGGAGAACCCCGAGCAGCGCGGGCGTCGCCTCCCGACGACGAGGCCCGTCTGAAGTTCAATCTGGCCTAGGCCGCCCTGGGGAAAGGGAGCGTCAGTTGACCTGCACGCACCCCCGCAACGCGAACCGCCCGCTGCGGGTCTCCTTCATGGAGGCAACCTCACCGTTGCTCACCCAGGCGAAGCCGCCGCCCTGGTAGAGCACGCCCCCGGCACCGTCCGCCTGATTCAGGACGCGCGTCTGCCCCGCGAACTGCACGCGGGCGCGGTTGGGCAGGAGGGTCACCTGCACGCGGATGCCGCCCTGGCAGCGGAAGGTGGCCCGGCCCAGCACCCGCTCCCCGCCCGCCGAGGGGGACGAGGCGGCTGGGAGGCCGTCGGCGAGCGCCGTTCCGCCGAAGGGCAGCAGGACCACCGAACACAGACCGACCCGGACCACCGCGGTGAAGGGCTTCATTCGTTGAGTCTTTCACATGGGATGAGCTTCTCTCAAGAGAAGAGCTGGCACTCAGGCTCGTGAAGCCCGGCGGCCCGGACGGGGGCGTGAGGCTCCCTTTCTCTCAGTTGACGCGCACGCAGCCGCTGACCGGCAACTCGCCGCTGCGGGTGTTTCGCATGTAGGCGACCTTGCCGTCGTTGACCCAGGCGAAGCCGCCGCTGCGGTAGCGCACGCCCCCCACCCCGTCGGCGAGGTCGAGGGTCCGGGTCTGCCCCGCGAACTCGACCTGCGCCCGGTCGGGCATCCGCGTCACCTGCACGCGAATCCCGCCCTGGCAGCGGAAGACCACCCGCTCGATCACCCGGTCCCGGTTCGCCGGGAAGGTCGCGGAGGCGAGGGAGGGCGCCCCGTCGGCGAGCACCCTGCCGCCCAGGGAGAGCAGCGCCATCAGACAGAGGCCGACACGCGAGGCCGCAGCGAAGGGGTTCACGTGAGGAGTATTTCACACTGGGGAGGCGGCGGTGGTGTGCCTCCGGCCCCTGTCCAGCCCACCCGGCAGCCGGGGCGGGTACGCTGGCGGCGTGGTGCTCCCACCGTTCCCCGACCCCCTGCCGCGCCTCGCCCACGCGGAGGCGGCGGGGCATGTCCGGTACGGGGAGGCGGGGGCCGCCGCCCGCTTCGGTCCCCTCGTCGCCGTGCACGCCGGACCCGGCCTGCCCGTCAACACGGCGTGGCACGACGGGAGCGGGGGGCTGACGGAAAGCCACCTGGACGCCTTCGAGACCTTCAGCGCCGAGCATGGGCAGCCTGCGAAGCTGCACGTCCTCTCGCACGCCGTCCCGCCGCTGCTCCCGCTCCTGAGGGCGAGGGGGTACGTGCTGGACTCCGTGCTGCACGTCTACACGCACGACCTGAGCACCCTGCCGCCCGCTCCTCCCCTCACCGTCCGCGAGGAACCGGACCCGGAGGTCTGGGCCGACCTCTCCGCACGCGGGTTCGGGCCGGGCACGGCGGCGATCATGCGCCTCGTGGCCCAGGCCGCTGGGACCCGGCGGCTGGTGGCCGAGGCAGACGGGCAACCCGCCGGAACCGCCGCCCTGAGCGTGACGGAAGGCGTGGCCGCGTTCTACGGGACCTCTACCCTCCCCGAGTTCCGGGGCCGGGGCGTGCAGACGGCCCTCCTCGCCGCGCGGCTCCGGCTCGCCGCCGACCTTGGGGCCGACCTCGCCAGCGTGTTCGTCACGCCGGGGAGCGGCAGCGAACGCAACGTGCGCCGCGCCGGGTTCGTGGTGGCGGGCACGCGGCTGACCTTCACGTGGGAGCGTCCGGAGGCAGGTCGAGCCGTGCCCTGAGCCGGGTCGCGTCCTCGGCCCGCTTCTCCGTCGGCATCACGGAGCCATACGTGAGGTAGAGGTCGTCCCCGGCCCAGCGCGGAAAGACGTGCAGGTGGTAGTGCCACACGTCCTGGTTTCCGGCGGGCTCGTTGTGCTGGCGGGTGCTCACGCCCTCGCAGCCGTACGCCGCCTTCATGGCGAGGGACACCCGGCAGGGCAGGGCGTGAATCCGGGCGCCGAGGGGGTCGGGGAGGGCGTAGAGGTTCTCGAAATGCTCCGCGGGGATGATCAGGACGTGCCCCGGGGTCCCCGGCCACTGCTTCGCCGCGATCAGGGCGATGACCTCCCCGTCCCGGTACACCACGTCGCTCTCCCGGCTCCAGACGTGTTCGTTCACCACCCCCGCCGCGAGGAGGCAGAAGGGGCAGACATAGCCCGGGGGAGCGTGGGTCACCCCCGCGCCATCCGCACCGCGTCACGCACCGAGGCGCACACGGCCTCCTGCACGAGGGCGCCCAGCAGCATGGGGTCGGCGGGCGGCAGCGTGCAGGCGCTCAGCACGAAGGCGCTGTCCCCGTCCCAGAAGGTGTGGCTGGGGTGGATGACCCGGCCCAGCGCGGTCTGCGCGGCGTCGGCGAGGCGGCGGGCGTCGTTCTTGGTCAGCGTGTGCTCGGTGACGACCGCGACGAGGGTGGTGCTCTCCACGTCGCCGGGCGTAAAGGCCACCGCCCCCGGCCCCACACCCGGCCCGGCGAGCACGCCGCCCCGCTCGTCGAGCACATCGCCGATGGGATTGACGACCGCGAGCGCCCCGACCCGGACCCCGTGCCGCTCTACGCACACGCTGCCGAGTCCGCCCGGCACAGTGAACTCCTGCCCCAGGTACTTGCCCGCCGTCGCGCCCGTGCCCGCGCCCACCCGTCCGCGCTCGACCGGAGCGTCCGACGCCGCTCGGGCCGCCATCTCTCCCTCCCGCTCGCCGGGGCGGGCCCGGGGGTCCCCCACCCCCAGGTCGTAGACCACCGCCGCCGGGACGAGGGGCACCCGCGCCCAGGGCGTCTCGTGGCCCACCCCGCGTTCTTCGAGCACCCGCACCACGCCGCTCGCCGCCGCGAGGCCGAAGGCGCTGCCGCCCGTCAGCAGCAGGGCGTGGACCCGCTCGACCTTCTTCTCGGGCGAGAGCAGCACCCCCTCGCGCGTGCCCGGACTCGGCCCCAGGAAGCTCGCCGAGGCGACCGCGCCCGCGTCCGGGCAGAGGACCACCGTGCAGCCGGTGAGGCCCACGGGGTCGGTCCAGTGGCCCACGCGGAAGCCGGGAACGGCGGTGAGGGTGGAGTTGGGCGGGTTCATTCCTGCATTGCAGCACGCCGGGCCTGGGTCGGGCGCACCGCCGGGTAACTCTGGGTGCCGCCCCGCGATCTCCACGCCGAGATTGTCCTCAACCGCCGATCACAGATGAAAGCGCCCCGAGCATCCCAGGGCGCTCCTGCTGATCGCTGACGGCGGAAAGCTGACCGCTCCCTACGGCGTCTTCAGCGCGTACCCGATTCCCCGCACCGTGCGGATGATCCCGTACCCGTCGAGGTCGCGCAGCTTGGCGCGCATGTTCGCCATATGCACGTCCACGACGTTGGAGTTGCTGGGCAGCTCGCCGTTCCACACCTCGCGCTCGATCTCGGCGCGCGAGTACACGCGGCCCGGCTGCCGGGCGAGGAAGGTCAGCAGATCGAACTCCTTGGGAGAAAGCCGGACCTCGTGCCCGTTGTAGTGGCACAGCCGCTTTTGCGGGTGGATTTCGAGCGCCCCGATGGAGATCACTTCCCCGTGCTGCTGGTGGCGAAGCTGCACCTTGACCCGGGCGACGAGTTCCTCCGGGTGGAAGGGTTTGGTCATGTAGTCGTCGGCGCCCGCCTCCAGGAGGTTGACCTTGCGGTCCACGGCGTCCATCGCGGTCAGGATGATGATGGGCACGCTGCTCGTCTTGCGAAGTCTCCGGGCGATCTCGGCCCCGTCGAAGTCGGGCAGGCCGAGGTCGAGGATGACGAGTTCGGGACTGTTCTCGCGGGCGCTCGTCAGGCCCGTCACCCCGTCGGGGGCCGTCAGCACCTTGTACCCGGCCTGCTCCAGCTCGTACTGGACGACGCGGGTGATATCGGGGTTGTCTTCGATCAGCAGGATGCGTTGGTCCATGAGGTGTGCTTCTCCCGGCGATGAGCCTGTTTCCCGCCATCGTAGGGGCCGGGGGAAGGCCTGCGGGAATTACCTCAGTTTATGCTCTCTTAACACCGAGGCATTGAAAAAGGCCGGTGGGCACGACACTTTTCCGGGTGAGGCTGCAAATATTCCCGCACTCGGGTGGCTCACGGACCCTGGGCCCGGCCTCCCGCAACCGGCTATGCTCTCCCCATGCGCTCTATCGGCGAGGTGCGAGCGGAGGCGGCGACCCTCCCCCACTCGCGGGAGACCTTCCCCTTTGGCGAAACGACCCTAGTGTTCAAGGTGGCTGGCCGGATGTACGCCCTGACCGACATTCAGGCCGATCCGCCGAGCCTGTCCGTGAAAGTGACTCCCGAAGGTGGCGAGGCGTTGCGCGCCGAGTACGCCGCCGTTCAGCCCGGCTACCACCTCAACAAACGCCACTGGATCACGGTCACCCTCGACGGCACCGTGCCCGACGCTCTGCTGCGGGAACTGCTGGCGGCCAGCCACGCGCTCGTCGTGCGCGGCATGACGCGGGCCGAACGCGTGGAGCTGGGGTTGGGGTGAGCGGGATGGTGTGGAAGATGACGATCTGCTTCTCTGCCACGTCGCCCGGCGAAAGTCAGAGGCCGGAGCCTCTGCCCCGGCCTCCGTTCCTGTGTTCAACGGGCTAGAACGCCGTCTCCAGCGCCCCCAGCGCCGCTTCGGGGTTCTGAATCCCCGCCTGGGCCATGTCGGGCCTGCCCCCGCCCTTGCCCCCGGCGGCGGCGGCCAGCTTGCCCACGAGGTGCCCCGCGTGCGCCCCCCGCCCCACCGCGTCCTTCGTCGCCTTGACCACGAGTCCCCGGTCGCTGGCGATCACGGCGAGGTCGGCCCCGCTCCCGTCGAGGAGCTTGTCGGCGGCACCGCGCAATTCGTTCCCCTCGATGCCGGAGAGCCGCAGCGCCGCAACCTTGAAGCCGCCCAGCTCGCGCACCTGGGAGCCCGCGCCGCTGCCCCCGCCCATCTGCGCCTCGGCAAGCTGGCGGCGGGCCTGGGCCGCTTCCTGCCCGGCGGCTTTGAGCGCGGCCTGCAAGCCGGAGATGCGCCCCTCCAGCCCATCGAGGTTGGTGTTCAGCAGACCGGCCACCCGGCCCGCCGTGTTCAGCCGTTCGCGGACCCAGGTGCTCGCCGCCTCGCCCGCCAGCGCCTCCACGCGGCGCACGCCCGCCGCCACGTTCTCGTCGGACACGATCACGAGGGCGCCGATGTCCCCGGTGCGGGCCACGTGCGCGCCGCCGCACAGCTCCTTGCTCGTCACCGTCCGCCCCTCGAAGGGCACGCCGCCCTCGACGCTCACCACCCGCACCCGGTCGCCGTACTTCTCGCCGAAGAGGGCCGTGGCCCCCGCCGCCTTCGCCTCCTCGATGGGCATTTCCCGCCACGTCACCGGGAAGTTGGCCGTCACCCAACGGTTCACCAGCCGCTCGACCGCCGCGATCTCGTCCGCGCTGAGGGCCGAGCCGTGGGAGAAGTCGAAGCGCAATCGGTCCGGGGCGACGAGGGAGCCCGCCTGCCGGACGCCCGAACCCAGCACCGCGCGCAGGGCCGCGTGCAGGAGGTGGGTGGCCGTGTGGTGCCGCTGGATGGCCTGCCGCTCGGGGGCGACGAGGGCGCGCACCGTCAGGCCGGGGGTCAGGGTCCCCTCCTCCACCAGCACGTCGTGGAGGAACACGCCGCCCGGCGTCTTGCGGGTGTCGCGCACGGCGGCCCGGCCCCCCTCCCACTCCAGCACACCCGTGTCGCCGACCTCACCGCCGCCCTCTGCGTAGAAGGGCGTGCGCGAGAGCACGACGGTCGCCTCGCTGCCCGCCTCTAGGTGGTCGAAGCGTTCTCCGGCGCCGACGAGGGCAAGCACTTCGCCGTTAGTATCGAGATCGTCGTAGCCGACGAACTGGGTGGGGGGTAGTCCCTCCAGCACCTCCTGCCCGCCACCGAACAGCTCGGATTTGCCGTACTTGCTCCCGGCCCGCGCGAGTTCCTGCGCCTTTTCCAGGCTCTCGGCGTACCCGGCCTCGTCCACGCTGACGCCGTACTCCTCGGCGATCTCCTTGGTCAGGTCGAGGGGGAAGCCGTAGGTGTCGTAGAGGACGAAGGCTTCCTCGCCGGAGAGGACAAGGTCTTTTGGCTGGAAGTCGGTATGTTGGGGGATATGTGCAGGGAAGGTAGCCCTTCCAATAGTCATCATTCCGTCTGGGCTCATCACGTCAGCGCGGTCGTAAATCTCTCGCCCAAACTTCGTGTAAACCCAATCATGGTACTGACGATGCTCTGGGTTAATCTTATAGACAATTCCCTCGTTCGTCTGTTCTTTGGTGTATATGCGACCAAGTCTCGCGAGTGAAAGTTGAAGGCGACCCATCCCGCTTTCCAGCGTCTTGAGGAACCGCTCCTCCTCCGCCCGGATCGCCGCCGTCACCCGCGCCTCCTCCTGCACGAGTTCGGGATACGCGCCGCCCATCCCCCGCACGACGAGGGGCACGAGCTGGTAGAGCGTCGGCTCGCGCAGGCCGAGGAGGTAGGCGTGGCGGCTCGCGCGGCGCAGAATCTTGCGGATGACGTACCCACGCCTGGTGTTGCTCAGCGCCACCCCGTCCGCCACCGTCATGCTCACGCTGCGGATGTGCTCGGCGACGACGCGGTGGGACACGCTGACCTCGCCCTCGTAGGGCTTGCCGCTGAGTTCGGCCACCCGCTCCACGATGGGCCGGAACACGTCGTTGGAATAGAAGTCGGGCACGTCCTGCACGACGCTTGCCACGCGCTCCAGACCCATGCCGGTGTCGATGTTCTTGAAGGGCAGGTCGGTGAGGACGGGCGTGCCGTCGGGCCGGGGGTCCTGGCGGTCGTACTGCGGGAAGACGAGGTTCCAGACCTCCAGAAAGCGGGCGCTCTCGCGGGTCTGGGCGTAGTCGGGCCAGGTGTCGTCGCCGTACGCGGGGCCGCGGTCGTAGTAAATCTCCGAGCACGGCCCGCACGGCCCGTTGGGTCCCTTGAGGGGCGCGTCGGCGGGCCAGAAGTTCTCGTCGGCGCCAAAACGGTGGATGTGGCTCTCGGGCAGGCCGACTTCCTGCGTCCAGTACCCGAACGCCTCGTCGTCGTCCTCGTAGATGGTGACGTACATGCGGGACGCATCCATGCCCATCCACTCGGGGCCCGTCAGGAACTCCCACGCCCAGAGGATCGCCTCGCGTTTGAAGTAGTCCCCGAAGGAGAAGTTCCCCATCATCTCGAACAGGCTGAGGTGCCGCCGCGTGCGCCCCACGTTCTCAATGTCGCCCACCCGGATGCACTTCTGCGCGGTCGTGACCCGCCTGCTCTCGCCGTAGCCCGGGAACTTGGCCGGGGCGCCCATGAACTGCGGCTTGAAGGGCTGCATCCCCGCCACGGTGAAGAGGGTGGTGGGGTCGGGGGCGATCAGCGAGTGGCTGGGCAGGCGCAGGTGCCCCTTGCTCTGGAAAAATTGCAGGTACTTCTCCCGAATTTCAAAGGTGGTGAGGGGCGCGGTCATGGCGGAGAGTATATCGGCGGGGGTGGGGAGCGAATCCGCCACGAACACGCTTGGGGGTGCGCCGGATGGCCGATGTGCCTTCCCCGTTCATCCCAGCAAGGGCCCCCGGATTCCAACGAAAGGAGGCGAAGCCGCAAGCTCCGCCCCCACTTAAAAACCGCCCCTCAGACGAACTGGCCCCCATGCCGAGTTGCCGCCGCCGCCACCGCGTCCGCCGGAACCGAATCCTCGACGGCGACGGCGCGGCCACCACCCGACAGGCCGCTGCTGAGGCGGTCGTGCTGCTCGCCGCTCACGTCATAGGAGCCGGTCGTGTCGCCGACCCCCTCGGTGCCCTCCGCCGTCCCCCGGCCCGCCACGGCCCCCGCCACCGCGCCGAAGCCGGTGCCGACCGCCGCCATCCCCAGGATGATGGGCAGGGCCAGGCCGCCCGTCGCCACCGCCGCCACCGACCCGACCACCCCGGCCACCGCCCCGGTCGCCGCGCCCAGGCCC
Source organism: Deinococcus planocerae (assembly GCF_002869765.1). NCBI lineage: Bacteria > Thermotogati > Deinococcota > Deinococci > Deinococcales > Deinococcaceae > Deinococcus > Deinococcus planocerae. The sequence continues at coordinate 28,177 of NZ_PNOR01000029.1, forward strand.
GCGCCCGCCAGGGCCCCTATCCCGGCCTCGTGGGCAGTGCTCACCTCGCCCGTTGCCGCAGGGGTCGTGGAGGTTGTCTCCGGCTGACGCGCGGCATCGGCCCCCCGGCGACCCACCGTGACCTGGCCGACCTCGGGCTGGATGAGCCCCTGCGCGCGGAGATCGGCGACGAAGGCGTCTGCCGCTTCTTTGCTGGGGAAAAGAAGATGCTTCATGGGAGGCAGTCTGAGGTCGGGTCCCCGAGATGGGGTGAGAGAGCCGCCAAACCGGATTGGGGCATCGAAACAGCCGGGCCCAACATGAGGGGGCGGGCCGGTCACGAGACCAGACCCGCCCGCCGTTTGTCCCCGCCGTCAGTCCAGATCGACCGCCCACCACGCCTCCCTCTGCGCGGCGAGGCGGGAGCGCGGGTCGCCGATGGTGCTCAGCGCCTGGGTCAACCCCTGCCAGTCGGGCTCGCTCATGGGGTCGATGGCGAGCGCGCGTTGGTGGAACTGCGCGGCGTCCTTGGCGCGTCCGGCGGCGGCGGCGGCCTTCGCGGCGAGGCCGAGGACGCTGAACTGCTTTTGCTCCAGCCGGGCGCGCACGTCGTCCACCCAGGGGCTGTCGGCGCCGGGGAGGAAGTTGCCGTACATGCCGACGAGTTCGCGCAGTTCCTCCAGCCCCAGGGCGCCCTGCTCGGCCTGCGCGGCGAGGAGCTCGAAACGCGACACGTCGTAGGTGGGGCTGAGGTCGGCGGCGAGGGCGTAGCGGCGGTTGGTGCTCACCACCGCCTCGTTGCTCAGGCTGCGGCGCAACCGGTGCAGGGTGGTGTGGAAGAGGCTGCTCGCCCGCGCCTCGTCCTTCTCGGGCCACAGCGCCTCGGCGGCCTCCCAGGACGTGACCTCCTTGTGCTCCAGCAGGTAGAAGAAGAGTTCGAGCGCCTTGCGCGACACCCAGGAGACGGCGGCACCCTGCCACACGACCTGCGCGGTGCCGAGCCCCTTGGCCTCCATCGCGCTCTCGCTTTGCAGGCTCAGGCCCGCGCGGCGCAACCGGGCGTCCACGGCGGTCGTCAGGTCCTGCGGGGTGAAGGGCTTGGGCAGGTAGTCGTCGGCGCCGAGGTTCATGCCCCGTCTGACGTCACCGCGCTCGGCGTGGCTGGAGAGCAGCACAAAGGGCAGGGCGTTCAGTTGGGCGTGGGCGCGCACCTGCTCCAGGAACTCCAGGCCGGTCATGTACGGCATCACCACGTCGCTGATGACGAGTTCGGGGGTGAAGACCTTCAGCAGGTCGAGGGCCTCGACAGGGTGGCGGCTGGTGCGGACTTCGTGCCCCGCACGGGTGAGAATCACGCTGATGAGTTTGAGGATGGCGGCGTCGTCATCCACCACGAGGATGCGCGGCATGAAAGACAGTCTAGTCATTCCGTGAGAATTGTGGGTGGAAAACCCGTCATTTTTGAGCGGATCTTTGCCTCGCCGCCCGACTCGTCTAGGCTGGGGACATGAGCGAACGTCCCGCCCCCGACCTGACGATCATTCACGTCCGAACACTGACCCTCGACGAGACTCAGCCGCAGGTCGAGGCGATCCTGGTCGGCGGCAGTCGGGTCCTCGCGGTGGGCACGCGGGAGGAGGTTTCGGCCCTCGCCCCGCGCGCCCGGGTGCTCGACCACCGCGACCTGATCCTGACGCCGGGTTTGAGCGACGCGCACATCCACCTCGTCTCCTACGGCTTCTCGCTCTCCGAACTGGGGCTCCACGGGGCGAGGAGCGTGTCGGAGGTGCAGGCCCGGGTGCTGCAACGGGTGCTGAACACGCCCGCCGGGACGTGGATTCGCGGCGGCGGCTTCCTGCTGTCCGACCTGGGCCTGGGCGAGTACCCCACGGTGCGGGCCCTCGACGAGGTGAGCCCCCACCACCCCGTCTTGCTGTACTCGCGTGACCTGCACCTCGCCTGGGCGAACTCGCTCGCACTGCGGCTGGCGGGCATCTCCGAGACGACGCCGGACCCGGAGGGCGGGGTGATCGTGCGGCCCCTCGGCACCCTGCTGGAGGGCGCGACCGAACTCGTCGCGCACGCCATGCCCACCCCCAGCGAGGCGGAGTACCTGCGGGCGGCGAAGGCGGGGGTGGACGACCTCGCCTCACGCGGGTACGTCAGCGCCCACACGATGGCCTTCGAGGCGCCGGAGGCACCCCGCGCCCTGCAAACGCTCGCCGCGCGGGGGGAACTGCCGCTGCGGGTCTGGGCTTCCCTTCCCCACGAGCGGCTGCATCTCGCGCGGGACCTCGGGGTGGGTCACAGTGTTCCCAGGGAAGGGCCCGGCGGTCTCTTCCAGTGGGGCGGGGTCAAGTTCTTCGCGGACGGGGCGCTCGGCAGCCGCACCGCGTGGCTGCACGCCCCCGGCTTCGCGGACCGGAGCGGCACGGGCATTCCCCTCGACTCGCCGGACCTCATCCGCGAGCTGGGAACCGAGGCGCTGCGGCTGGGCCTCGCCCCCGTCACCCACGCCATCGGCGACCGGGCGAATACGGAGGTGCTGGACGCCTACGACACCTTGCGAGACCTCGCGGCCCGGAAGAACATCCCCCTGCGGATCGAGCACGCCCAGCACCTGCGGCCCGAGGACATTCCCCGCTTCCGGGGCATCGCGGCGGGGGTGCAGCCTATCCACCTGCACGCGGACGGGCCCCTCATTCGAACCCTGCTGCCGCACCTCACGGGGACGAGCTACCCCTTCCGCAGCCTGCGGGAGGCCGGGGCCATCCTCGCCTTCGGGTCGGACGCTCCGGTCGCGCCGCCCGAGTACCGCGCCAACTTCGCCGCCGCCATCACCCGCCGCGACGACGAGGGCCACCCCCTCGCCCCGCACGAGGCGCTGACGGAGATGGACGTGTTGTGGGCCCACACGCGCGGCCCGGCCCTCGCCGCCGGGTGGGACGACGAGGGGATCATCCGGCCCGGGGCGCGGGCGGCCTTCACCCTCTGGGATCGGCTCGGGGGGAACGCGCGGGCGCTGGTGCTGTAGGAGGCGGATGGCAGAAGGCCGGGAATGCTGAAGCTCTCCCGGCCTTCTGCCATCCGCCTCTTCCCTTAAGCCTCCACGCCCTCCGGCAATTCGGCGTTCGAGTACACGTTCTGCACGTCGTCGAGGTCTTCGAGCGAGTCGATCAGGGTCATGAGCTTGCGCACGTCGCCCTCGCTGACCGCGACCGTGTTGGTGGGGATCATGGTGACCACGCCGCTCTCGGCCCGGAAGCCCGCCGCCGCCAGGGCGTCCTGCACGGCATAGAGGTCGTTCGGCGCGGTGCTGATCTCCAGCCCGTCCTCGGACTCCTGGAGGTCCTCGGCGCCGTTCTCGATGGCGGCCTCCTGGGCGGCCTCGGAGGCGTCGGGCAGGAGGATCACGCCTTTTTTCTCGAACTGCCACGCGACTGAGCCGCTCGTGCCCAAGGAGCCGCCGCGCTTGTTGAAGACCGCACGGATGTCGGCGACGGTGCGGTTCACATTGTCGGTCAGCGTCTCGATGAAGATCGCCGTGCCGCCGGGGCCGTAGCCCTCGTAGGTGACCTCCTTGTACTCCGCCGCGCCTTCCGCCGCACCCGCCGCGCGCTTGATCGCGTTCTCGATGTTGTCGGCGGGCACGGTATCCGCCTTCGCCGCCGCGATGGCGTTCTTGAGGCTGAGGTTGGCCGCCGGGTCGCCGCTGCCGCCCGACCGTACCGCCGCCTGGATCGCGCGGATGTGCTTGGAATACATCGCGCTGCGCTTCTTGTCGTTCGCGCCCTTCTTGCGCTTGATCTGTGCCCACTTGCTGTGACCGGCCATGTTCAGTGTCTCCTTGCTGTGTCCCTCACGGGAAACGCGCTCTCCCAAGACGGTGGGGGCGCGTAACGTCCAGCAGTCTACCGCGCCTGTCCGCTACACTCGGGGAGTCCGGTGACGGGCGGGAAGCATGACAGCGCGGGAAACGACCGGGGCGACACGTCAGCCCACGACCTCACCTCTCACAAGGAAAGCCAGTACCTACCAAGAGGAGGCCGGACGCCCTGGTTCAGAGGGTATGTCCGGCCCGGTGTACTTATGGCGCAACCTAAGTCTACCAGAACGCACGCCCAGAAGAAACGCAAGGCTAAGAAACGACAGAAGCGCCCCCAGGCGTGGAAGGAGTGGATCGGCCTCGCGTCCCTCCTCTGGAATGTCTTCCGGTTCTTATGGGAGCAGGTCCACAGGGGTCACTAACAACCTCTGACTGGGTGAAAGCCCCTCGTTCACCCCGCTGAAGTGCCACCGCCCCCGCCGGGCGGTTTTTTCTTGGTCCCGGCGCCCTCAGCCGTCCTCGTCCTCGGGCTCCTTGTAGGGATCGGGGGCGGGCTGGAAGCGGGCGTGATCCTCCGTCGGCGTCAGGTTCTCGCGCTCGCCCTCCCCCGGCCCGGTGTCCACGCCGCTGATGACGACCTCGCCCTGCGTCCCCTCGCCGTGCGCGCCGCCCTGAGTCTGGGTCATGCTCCCCAGCGTACGGCAGGCGCAGGCACGGGTGCCGTCGCGCCCCAGCCTCAGCGCGTCAACGCCTCCTCCAGCGCCTCGGCGAAGGCGTCCTCGTCGTCGAGCCAGGGGTAATGCCCGGCGTCGAGGACCGTTACGTCGGCGTCCGCGAGGTCGGCGAGCCACTGGACCTGCTCGGGATAGCTCGTGCGGTCGTGGACCCCGGCGATCACGAAGACCGGGCGGCGCAGCTCTTGCAGGAAAGGCGGGTACTCGAACTCCCACAGGCCCTGGTTGACGAGGGCCTCCTGCACCTCGCCTCCGCCCACGAGCTGCCCCTCGGCGTCGGCGAACTCCTGGCGCATCCGGCTGGCCGAGTCGCGGAATTGCAGCCGGTTGAGGAGGTCGCGGGCGTTGAGAAGACGGAAGGCCGCCTCCACCCGCGCCTCTCCCACCGGGGCATACTGCCCTTCCGGCGTGCGGGCGCGTACCTCCCCCGCCGGGTCATCGAGGGGCACGCCGCGTAGGGCGCTCGCCTCGCTCAGGAGCGTCAGGGCGAGTTCGGGGAAATGCACCCAGGGATTGACGACGACCACCCGCGCCGTGCGGGTCGGCCAGCGCCGGGCGTACTCCAGCGCGACGAGGGCCCCGAAGCCGTGCCCGAGCGGCACGATTCTCTCGGCCCCCAGGTACTCCCGCACCGCCTCCACGTCGGCCACCAACGTGTCGAGGTCGAGGGTGTCTCCGCCCTGGTCGGTGTCCGCCAGAGCGCCGCTGCGCCCCGAGCCGCGCTGGTCGAGGTAGACGACGCGGCGGTCTTCGAGCCGCTCGCCGAAGAGGGTGCGGAAGGCGTAGGCGTTGTAGCCGGGCCCGCCGTGCAGGAAGACGATGGTCGGTTCGTCGGGGGGCGGGTCTTCCGGGCCGGTCACCTCGAAGTACAGGTCCGCGCCGTTGAGGCGCAAGGAGTTCGGCTCGTCCTGCCAGGTCATGCGGGCATTGTAGGAGGGGAGGCTCAAGGGAGCGAAAGGAGGCCTCGTCCCGGACCGGGAAGGGGCTCTGTACTACCCTGCCGCCATGACCGACGCCCCACCCGACGCCCCGCAGGGGATCGCCTTCACGCTCGACGGGGTGGACGAGATCACCTTCGCCCGCATCCTGCGCGACGTGATGCGGGACGACGCTTTCCGCCGCCCGCTCCAGATTCAGGCCCAGGAACCGCGCCCCGGCAGCCCCGCCCGCCTCACGCTGGTCTTCCGCCCCGACGAACGCACGCGGGCCGTCGAGGCCATGCAGCGCCTCAAGACTGTGCTGTTGCGCCACGGCGTGCAGGTGGACTCGGTGCGGGTGCCGGGCGGGGACTGACGGCGGGCTCAGCTTTCGGTGTCGGGGTTCAGGCCCTCGGCGCGGTCGAGGGCAACGTTGGTGTCGGTTCTCGTCTCCTCCACGTCCCCGAGCAGGGCGGTCACCTGATTCGCGCTCAACCCCTCGCCGGAGGGAAGAGGCACGCCGGAAGCCGGGCGGGCGGCGAAGTCGACGGGCGCGTCCCCCTGTTCGGCGGGGGAATCCGTGTCGGACACGCTCAGGCGGACGGCCAGGGTCGGGTTGACGGGGAGCGTGTTCTGATCGTCGTCTTGCGTCATGCCCCAGCCTGCGCCCCACGTGTCAGGGGAGCTTGACCCTTCGCCCAAGGTTTCGTGATGGAGTGAAGGAGATGCGCCACCTCCTGCCCCTTCTCCTCGTCCCGCTGCTCGTCGGCGCCGCGCCTGCCCCGGCCTCTCCCCTCCGCATCGTGATCCTCAGCGACTTCAACGGCTCCTACGGCAGCACCACATACCCGGCGGCCTTGAGACGCAGTGTGGACCGCATCGTGCGCGAGTGGAGACCGGACCTCATGCTCTCGGCGGGGGACCTGATTGCCGGGCAGAAGGTTTCGCTGACCGACGCGCGGGTGCGGGCGATGTGGGCGGCCTTCGACCGGGACGTGCGCGCGCCGCTCGGTGAAGCGGGCATCCCCTTTGCCTTCACCCTCGGGAACCACGACGCCTCTCTCCAGCGGGACCGGAAGTTGGCCGCCGATTACTGGCGGGGACACGCGCCGAAGTTGGACTACGTAGAGCGGGCGCACTTCCCCTTCCGGTACACCTTCACCTTCGGCAACGGCAGGCTGTTCGTGGCCGTCCTGGACGCCAGCGGGCCGAACGTGGGGGCGGATCAGCGCTTATGGCTGGTCCGGCAACTCGCCACCCCGGAGGCGCGGCGGGCGGGCATCCGGCTCGTGCTGGGCCACCTCCCCCTCGCGGGCGTGAGCGGGGGAAAGAACAAGCCGGGCGAGGTCATCCGCGATCCCCTCCCGCTCCGAAAGGTCATGGAGGAGGGCCGGGTCCTCGCCTACGTCAGCGGGCACCACGCGGCCTTCTACCCAGGGCGGCTCGGCGGGCTGAACATCCTCGCCAGCGGGGGCATCGGTGGGCGGGATTACGTGGGGCATCCGGGCACGGCGCGCAGCACGGTCACGCTGCTTAACCTCGACACCGCTGAAGGAACGGCCATCTTCAAGACCTTCGACGCGGACACGGGGGCGGAGGTCAAGACCGCATCACTTCCCGAGCAGTTGAATGGGCTGGGCGGTCCGCTCGTGCGGGTGGACGAGCTGAAATAGGGGAAGGCCGGGAACGCCACCTGCCCGCGTTCCCGGCCCCTCCCTTTGGCTTACGCCTCGCTGTACGTCTTCTCGATGGGCATTCCGACCGCATTGCCCCACTCGGTCCAGCTTCCGTCGTAGTTGCGGACCTTGGGGTAGCCCAGCAGTTCGCGCAGGACGAACCACGAGTGGCTGCTCCGCTCGGCGATGCGGCAGTAGGCGATCACGTCCTTGTCGGGGGTGACGCCCTCACCCTCGTAGAGCGCCTTGAGTTCGTCCGCCGTCTTGAAGGTGCCGTCCTCGTTGGTGGCGCGGGCCCAGGGGATGTTCGCCGCGCCGGGGATGTGGCCGCCGCGCAGCACGCCCTCCTGCGGATAGTTGGGCATGTGGGTGACCTTGCCCGAGAACTCGTCGGGGCTGCGGACGTCCACCATCGCGCCCTGCCCGCTGCGCACGGTCTCGATGTGCGCCTTCACCTCGTCGCGGTAGGCGCGCAGGCTCTCGTCGCGGCGCAGGGTGGGGTACTCGGTGGCTTCAAAGCTCGGCGCGTCGGTCGTCAGCTCGCGGCCCTCGGCGACCCACTTCTGACGGCCACCGTTCATCAGCCGGAGGTTCTGCACCCCGTTGTAGCTCAGGAACCAGTAGGCGTAGGCGGCCCACCAGTTGCTCTTGTCGCCGTAGAGGATGATCTGATCGCCCGGGTTGAGGCCGAGACGACCGAGCAGGGCCTGAAGTTCCTCCGGCCCGATGAACTCGCGCATCACGGGGTCCCAGAAGTCCTGCTGCCAGTCCACCTTCACGGCTCCGGGGATGTGGCCGGTGTCGTAGAGCAGGATGTCCTCGTCCACCTCGATCAGGCGGATGCCGGGGGTGTTGAGGTTCTGGGCCACCCAGTCGGTGCTCACGAGCACGTCTTTCACGTAATCCATCGCTTTGTGCCTCCTTTGACCTCGGGAATTCTCACGGGCCGGGTAAGTCGTTGACCTTTTCGGTCAACTGGACAGGGCTCACCATACCGTCTGCGGGGGCGGGGGTACAGTTGACGGTATGACCCAGCCCTCCCCACTCCCCGAACGGCTCCAGAGCATCGTGAGTCTGTTCAAGTCCGCACCCAAGCCTCTGCGGCTCCAGGCCCTGCTCGAATACAGCCGCAAGCTGCCGCCCCTTCCCGAGAAATACGTCGAGCACCCCGAGTTCCTGCAAGCGGTCCCCGAGTGCGCCAGCCCCTTTTTCCTGGTGACGGAACAGACCGAGCAGGGCGGCGTGAACATGTATTTCAAGGTGCCCGAGGAGGCCCCCACCGTGCGCGGCTACGCGGGCATCCTGCACGAGGCGCTGCAAGGCGAGTCGCCCGAGACGATCCTCAACATCCCGGATCAGTTCTACATGGACATGGGCCTGTCCGAACTCATCACGCCGATGCGTCTGCGCGGCATGGGCGCCATCCTGATGCGCCTGAAAAACGACGTGCGCGAGCACGCGGCGCAGGGTTGAGGGAAGCTAAGTGAGGGAGGCCGAGGCACCCCAACCGCCCCGGCCTCTTTCCTTGGATGGAGAAGGGGGTGTCTTTCTCCCTCTCCCCTTGCGGGTGACTCGCAGAGCCGCAAAGCGGAGGGCCGGGGTGAGGGGGTGACCAACTTGCCATGGAAGCGAGGGCCAAAAGCTTTCTTACTGGCCTCCTGACGCCCCGCCCGCGCACCCCCTCTCAACCTCCCCCCTCTGCAAGCAGCTCTACGAGTCAAGGGGGAGGGGCTAAAAGCACACTTTCCTACAACCCCACCCCCGCCCCATGCGCCGCCATCAACGCCGCCAGCGCCCGGCCCCGGTGGCTGATCGCCTGCTTCTCCTCCAGGGTCATCTCCGCCAGGGTGCGGGTCTCGCCGTCGGGGACGAAGAGGGGGTCGTAGCCGAAGCCGCTCTCGCCGCGGGGGCCTTCAAGGAGGGTGCCGGTCAGTTCTCCCCGATACGTCTCCAGCTTGCCGTCGGGATAAGCGAGGATCACCACGGAGACGAACTTCGCGCGGCGGTCTTTCACCCCGCGCAGCTTTTCGAGGAGGTAGAGATTGCGCTCGTTGTCGTTGTCGCGGTTGCCGAAGCGGGCGCTGTAGACGCCGGGCTGGCCGCCGAGGGCCGCGACCTCCAGCCCCGAGTCGTCGGCCAGCGCAGGCACGCTACGCATCAGGGCTGCCGCGCACGCCTTGAGGGCGGCATTTTCCTCGTAGGTCGTGCCCGTCTCCTCGGGGAGAGGGAGGCCGCTCAGGCCCTCCAACTGCCAGCTCAGGCCGCCCAGCGCCCCCGCGATCTCGCGCACCTTGCCCGCGTTTCCGGTCGCCACCACCACCCGCATCCCGTCGCTCGTCACGCCCACGAGTGTAGGCCCTGGGCCGTCACGCTTCCCTTTCACCGGGCGGGAGCACATCGGCCCGCACCCGCCACCTCTCCTCGCCCTCCCGCTTCTCGAAGAGGGACACGGAGCGGTAGGTCTGGGCATGGTGGGGCGCGGTCAACGCCTCCAGCCGTTCGCGCAGTCCCGCCGGGTCCCCTCCCCCGTACGGCTGCACCAGCGTGAAGTGGGGCCGCCACGAGTCCAGGCCGCGCGGTGTGTGCAGGAGCCGCATCCGCGCCTGCTCGAAGGGCCGGTTGTACTTCCCCACCGCCACCTGACGCTCGAAGGGCGAGGCGGTCACGAAGCGGGCGAGCCGCGCCAGGAGCAGGGTGTGCAGCACGACGAGGGGGAGGTTCGCGTCGAAGCGGTGCACCCAGGTCGTGCCATCGTCCCAGGCTTCCACCCGTCCGCCCGTCAGCGTGAGGGCCGCATCCGGCGAGAGGCAGGCGACGCACGCGCGCACCTCCGCCTCGATCTCGGGCCAGAGGGCGGGGTCGGTGAAAAAGCCCTCCACCACCGTCAGGTGCAGGCCGTACGGTCCCGCGTCCGCCTGATCCTCCGGGCGCAGGAAGTCCGGCAGCGGTACCTCCCGCCCCGCCCGCACGTCAAAGCCCAGGAGGTCGCTGCCCAGGCGTTCATACGGGCTGTCCGCCGGGGGGCAGAGGTAGACGGCGAAGCGGGTGCCGGAACGGGGATCAGTCATATTCGGGCCTGTGGCTTGTCGCTTGTGGCAGGTGGCAAAAGAGGACGGAAGCGGGGACCCGGGCCGTGGCCTCTACAAGCCACACGCTACACGCCACGCGCCTCCTCAAAACACCCGCCAGCGGTAGAACAGGAAGGCCAGCGTCCCCGCCAGCATCGAGGCGATGCCGAGCACGATCCACAGGGCCTCGGGGCTCTCGGAGAAGGGCAGCGGGATGTTCATGCCGAAGATGCTCGTCACCAGCGTGGGGATCGCCACCAGAATGGTCGTCACCGTCAGCACCTTCACGACCTGATTGACGTTGTTGCTGATGACCGAGGCGAACGCACCCGCCATGCTCGTGAGGATGTTGCTGGCTATCGAAGCCATCTCGATGGCCTGAAGGTTCTCGATGAGCACGTCATCGAGGAGGTCCGAATCCTCCTCGTACATCTCGAAGATGCGGTCGCGCTTGACCCGCTCCATCATCGCCTCGTTCGCCTTGAGGCCGGTGATGAAGTACACCAGGCTCTTTTCGAGCTTCAGGAGGTCCATCAGCTCCTTGTTGCGGGTGGCGGTCTCCATCCGGTCCTCGATGGTGTCCACCCGCTTGTTGATCTGCCGCACGTCGATGAGAAAGCGCTGGGCGTTGCGGAGGAACAGTTGCAGGGTCAGCCTGTTCTTCTTGGCGGTGCTCACCCGCCGCACGAGGCCGCCCACCACGTCCTTGACGACCGGGTTTTCCAGCGCGCAGACGGTAACGAGGCAGTGGTCGGTGTGCAGGATACCGAGCGGCACGGTGTCGTAGGGAATGTCGCTGTCCTCGCCCAGGCGGTAGCTCGTCTGCATGATGATCAGGAGCTGGCCGTCCTCGCGCTCGAAGCGGCTTCTCTCGTCGGGATCGAGGGGGTAGCTGAGGTAGTCGAGGGGGAGGCCCGTCTCGCGGCTCACGCGGGCGAGTTCCTCGGCGGTGGGAGCGGTGGCGTTGATCCAGCAGCCGTCGATGTAGCCGTCGATGGTCTGGAGCTTGCCGCCGACGCTGCGGTAGTACGTCAGCACGGGCGCCCCCCGGGCAGTTCAGTGTGGTGCATGGCGCGTCCTCCGGTCGGGGTGGGATGGCGTGGGGGGCGGACTGGGCGGCTCGTGCTCGGCCTCATGAACGGTGGTCACGTCATCACCTCCTTTCCCTGGAAAAGGCGCGCGCTCGCGCGGGAGCCATCCTAGCGGGGCGGGGTCGGGCGGGGCAAGCGAGGACTTCCCCCCGGTTGGGGGCGCCGCCTCTCTGAGCTGGAGGAGTCGCCAGCCACCGCACCCAGCCGCCAGGAATAGACGGGGGGGGGCCCGACGAAAAACCCCGGCGCGGGGCCGGGGCGGTGGGGGCGCTCTGTGTTACAGGCCGAAGTAGGCGCGGTTCTTGACGATGAACTCGGTCTCCCCGCCGGGCACGTCCTCCTCGGGGAAGATGGCGCTGACCGGGCAGGCGGGAACGCAGGCCCCGCAGTCGATGCACTCGTCGGGGTGGATGAGGAACTGGTCGCCGCCGTCGTAGATGCACTCGACCGGGCACACCTCGGTGCAGGCCTGGTCCTTGACGCCGATGCAGGAGCTGACAATCACGTGAGGCATGGCCGACAGTATGCACAAGCCCCCGGGGCCTGACAAGGACACTCCTCCACCGGGCTAGTCAGGGTTTTTGTGCGCCCGGACGCGAAAAAACCCGAGCGTCAGGCTCGGGATTGGGGCGGCGCCGGGGGCCGTGACCCGTCCTGCACGGCCCGCAGGTGGGCCTCGGCCAGCCGCAGGTCGGCCTCCTGATCCACGTCGTTGCCGATGGCGGCGTGCGGGGTGATCAGCGCGCGGGCGGTCACGCCGAGGATGGCGCTGACCCGCGTCTCCAGCTCCCGGACGGTGAGGCGGCCCGTGAGCAGCCGCACCAGCACGCCGGGGCCGATCAGCCGGGCGAGTTTAAGGGGGGCCTTGCGGGCGGCGAGCACCTCGCGCAGCCGGGGGAGGAACCTGCCGACGAGCCGGGGGTCGAGCAGGAAGACGTTCCCGCCCGTGAAGGTGCCGCCCCGCAGCCGGGCGTAGGTGCGGCGCACCCCGGGAAAGGCCCGCTCGCAGTCCTCGCGCCGGACGACCGGGTAGACGAGGGCGGCGTCCCCCGGCGCCCCCGCGAGCACCTGCGCGAGTTGCTCCGGGGTGAGGAGCGGGATGTCGGCGGTGGCGACGAGGACGCGCTCGCCGGGGCTCAGCCCCAGGGCCGAGAGCGCCTCCACCCCGGCTTCCAGATTGCTCAGGAGGGTGCCGTGGTCGGTGACGCGCTCGTCGATCCAGGGGTCGAGGTCGGGGGTGGTCGGGCCCACGTAGGCGACCCGGGACACTCGCCCGCTCCCGCGCAGGGCCCGCAGCACGTGCAGGGCCATCGGCTCGCCCCCCACCGGAATCAGGGCCTTGACCGCGACCCCGTGGGCCGCCGCGAAGGGGTCGCCGGGATCGCCGCCGCCGAGCACCACGGCGCTCCAGCGCGGCGCGGACGGTGGGAGGGAGACGGTGACCGGGGAAGCGACCTCTGGCCCGGCGGAACGGGAACTCATGTCTGTGAGCGTAGCACCCGCTCCTCTCGCCCCGTGCTGCCTGCGGCGGGAGAGGCGGGCAGGCGCAGGGTGGCCGTGAAGCCCTTCCCCGGCCCGCTCTCCAGCGTCAGCGTGCCGCCGTGCAACCCCGCCGCCCGCCGCACGAGTGCGAGGCCCAGGCCGTGCCCGCCCGCGCTGCGGCTCGCGTCCGGACGGTAGAAGGGCTCGCCGAGCCGCGCGAGCACGTCGGGGGGAACGCCGGGGCCGTCGTCGCGCACCTCCACGGTGGCCCCGCCGGAGCCGTCCGCCACGGTCACCGTCACCGTCGCCCCCGGCGCGTGCCGCACGGCGTTCACGGTCAGGTTCCAGATCGCCTGCCCGAGCAGCACCCGGTCGCCCGCCACGGTCACAGGCTGCGGGGCCACGAGGTCCACGTCCGCCTCGGGGTCGAGTTCGCGGGCCCGGTCCACGGCGCCCGCGGCGAGGTCGCGCAGGGGCACGTTCTCCCGCCCCATCGCCGAGGGGTCACGGGCGAGGAGCAGGAGGTGGTCGGCGAGGGTGGCGAGGCGGGTGAGGTCGGTGCCGATCTCGCGGAGTTCCGAGCGGTAGCGCCCGGGGTCACGGTCGCGGGCGAGGGTGGCGTCCACCCGGGCGGTCAGGGCGGCGAGGGGGCTGCGCAGGTCGTGGGCCGCCGCCCGCACGAAGTCCTGCTCGCGCTCACGGGCGTCGGCGAGGCGATGGAAGGTCCCCTGGAGGGTCAGCGCCAGCCGCGAGAGTTCGTCGCCCGGCCCCGCTCCCGGCACGGGCCGCCGCAGGTCCCCCCCCGCCCCGATCTCGCGCGCCGCGCCCTCCAATGCCCGCACGGGAGCGAGGAGCCGCCCGGCGACCGTCCAGCCCACGAGCAGGGACAGCCCCAGGGCGAGCGGCACGAGAATCCACAGCGCCCGCGCGAAGGCCGTCCTCGCCTCCCCGAGCGCCCGCGCGTCGCTCACCACGGTCAGGGCGGCGCGGCCCCCCGCTACGATCCGCACAGCGATCAGTCGGTCCCCTGCCCGGTAGGTGCCGGGGCGCTGGTTGAGGGGAATTCCCTGTGGAAAACGCCGGGTCGCCACCGCCCGCACCTCTCCCCGGCCCACCGTCACCAGGCGCGCGTCGAGGCTGCGGGTCTGGGGGTCGGCGTCGAGGATGCCCTCCAGGTCCGCCGGGCCCAGCGTCTCGCCGAGCAGCGCCCCGAAGAGGTCCTCGCCGCGCCCCAACGCCGATTCCACCCGCGCCTGCACGGTCGCCACCGCCCCGGTCAGGCGGTCGCGCTGCGCCGCGAAGAGAAAATTGTTCACCGTGAAAAACAGCCCCGCCGCGACGAGGGCCACCGCCAGCCCCGTCGCCAGCGCCGCCCACAGCGCGAGCCGGGCGCGCAGGGTCAGGTGCGGGTTAAAGGACACGTCCGGCCCGCCCCTCTTTCCACTCCGCCCGCGTCAGGGCGTACTCGACGTCGCCCGCCTCCGAGCCCTCGATGACCTCCGGCCAGTCCACGAAGAAAGTCCGCACGTACCGCAGCCCGACCTTCTCCATCACTCGCCGGGAGGCCAGGTTGACGGTCATCGTGAAGGCGACGACGCGCTCGACCTCGGGTTGGGCGAAGGCCCGGCACACCAGGGCGCGTGCCCCCTCCGCCCCGTAGCCCCGTCCCCAGGCCGACCGCTTCAGCCGGTAGCCGAGTTCGACCGAAGCGGGCTGCTCCGCGACGGGTCGCAGGGCGAACCAGCCCAGGAACGCCCCGGTCGCGCGCTCCTCGGCGGCCCAGCGGCCATAGGTCTCCCAGCGCCCGTACTCCGCCAGAATCCCGGGCAGCACCTCCTCCCGGACGACCTCGCGCGGGGTGGGCCGTCCGCCGGTCAGGAAGCGCATGACGGCGGGGTCGCGGTCGAGGTTCCACAGCAGGTTCTCGTCGGCCTCCGTGAAGCGCCGCAGGATCAACCGCTCCGTTTCCAACACCATCTCACCGCTCCACCCGGTAGCCGCGGCCCCGCTCGCTCGTCACCGCCCCCGGCGCGAGTTTGCGGCGCAGGTAGCGCACGTAGACGTCCACGATGCGCGCCTCGCCGCCGAACTCGGGGCCCCACACCCGGTCGAGCAGTTCCTCGCGGGTGAACCAGCGTTCGGGCGAGAGGGCCAGCGTCTCGATCAGGGCGTACTCGCGGCCCGTCACGGCGACTTCCGTCCCGTCCCAGGTCACGGTGCGCGCCACCGTGTCGAGGGTGCCGTGACCGTCCGCGAACGACACGCGCGGCGCTCCCTGCCCCCGCTCGCGGCGCGACAGGGCCCGCAGGGTGGCGAGGAGTTCGGGCACCGCGAAGGGCTTGACGAGGTAGGCGTCTCCCCCCAGGTCGAGGCCCTGCACCCGGTCGGCGAGTTCGCCCCGCGCCGTCAGGAAGAGGATGGGCGCGTCCACCTCCGCCGCGCGGAGCTCCCGCGCCACCGCGAAGCCGTCCATGCCCGGCAGCATCACGTCGAGCACGATCAGCCCAAAGTCGCCGAGCAGGGCGGCCTCCAGGCCCTCGGTCCCCGTCTGGGCCCAGGTGACCGTGTAGCCCGACTCGCGCAGGGCCCCCAGCGTGGGCTCGGCGATGCGGGGGTCGTCCTCGACGAGCAGCAGACGCATGGGCGTCAGTGTAGGCGCGGCGGTGAAGGGGGTGTTAACCGTTCAAGCCGCGCAGCAGGGCCCAGCCGAGCAGCCCCATCCCAGCGAGCAGCCCGACGCCGAGCAGCGGCAGCAGCCACGGCAGCCTCCTTTGGAGCGTCATGCTCCGCCGCCGGGCGTCCGTCAACACGGGGGCAGGAAGGCCGCGCGCCGCCAGCGCCAGAATCGTCGGCACCACGACGAGATCGTCTCCCACCCCCAGGATCGGCGTCAGATCGGGGATCAGGTCCACCGGGCTCAGCGCGTAGGCGAGGGCGAGGAGGGCCGCCAGCCGCGCCCGTCCCGGCGTCCGGCGGTCTCCCACCGCGAACAGCAGCGCCAGCGCGTCCCGCCAGAACAGCCGAAGTCGAGAGGTCACGGGGACAGATACGGTGCGGGGCAGGTGGGGGTTCCGGCGGGAGCAGAACGTGAGCGGAGCGTCCCAGGCGGGGCCCTCCGTTTTCCTCCGGACAGGCGTCGAGCTCCCCCGTAAGGTAAGCCGGGTGGGAAGAGTGACCGCCGCCCTCTGCTAGACTCCTTCCCGGTTCGGGGCACCCTCGCCCCGCCTGGAGGTCAACCGGGAAGAAGGCTCACCCGCGGGTGAGCGGGCGTGTACCGCGAGGACACGCGGAAGACAGCGGACGGCACATCACCGAGAAAAACGTCCCCTAGTGGGGCGGGTGGTGCCCTTGCCCGCTGCCGGTGTCTCCCCTCCCGGTTCGGGCGCCGTCCGCGTTTGGCCTGCCCGCTGGCCGTGTGCTAGGATTTTCCACTGGTGACTCGCCCCCGCGGCGGGGCTGACTCGGGTTTTCAAGGCCCATGAGCGCGTGTCCGGAGCAGCGTTTTCCGGGCGGGCGCGGCAGGAGGAAAGATGTTTGCGATCATTGAGACGGGCGGCAAGCAGTACCGCGTGCAGGAAGGCGACGTCTTGCGCGTCGAGAATCTCCAGGGCGCGGCGGGCGAGCAGCTCACCCTGACTCCCCTCTTCGTGGGCGGCGAGCAGACGGTGTTCGGGCAGGACGCCGGGCGCTTCACGGTGCAGGCCGAGGTCGTGGAGCATGGCCGGGGCAAGAAGATCTACATCCGCAAGTACAAGAGCGGCATCCAGTACCGCCGCCGCACCGGGCACCGCCAGGGCTACACGGCGATCCGGATTCTGGGTATCCAGGGCTGAGCGCTCAGAGTTAAGGAGAGACTGACATGGCACACAAGAAAGGCGTGGGTTCGTCCAAGAACGGACGCGACAGCAACCCCAAGTACCTGGGCGTCAAGAAGTTCGGCGGCGAGCAGGTCCTCGCGGGCAACATCCTCGTGCGCCAGCGCGGCACGAAGTTCAAGGCCGGGCCGAACGTGGGCATGGGCCGTGACCACACCCTCTTCGCCCTCTCGGACGGGCAGGTCGTGTTCACCAACCGCGGCGAGAAGGGGCGCTTCATCAGCGTCCAGGCCCCCAGCGCGACGGTCGCCGCCGACTGAGCACGGCGCTCTCAGGCACGCCCTGCCCATCACGCGGCGGGGCGTGTTTTTTTGCAGAAAGTTCTGGGGCATCGACGTGAGGCTGTCATGCTGAGCGGAGCGAAGCAGCTCGTCTTGAATGCGGGGGACCCAACGCTCGCGCTCAGGGTGACAACTTCACTCTCGTCGAATGCTCGGAAGAGGAACAGAGGTGAAGCTATGGCTTTTCGAGACGTGCTGGACATCGAGGTCCAGGCCGGGAAGGGCGGCGACGGGAGCATGAGCTTCCACCGCGCCAAGTACATGGAAAAGGGCGGCCCCGACGGCGGCCACGGCGGGCGCGGCGGCAGCGTGGTCCTGCGCGCCATCGAGGGCGTCGAGAGTCTGGAACGGCTCGTCGGGCGGCGCAAGTTCAAGGCCGAGAACGGCGCGTACGGCGAAGGACGGCTGCGCCAGGGCTCCGACGGGCAGGACGTGGTGATCGAGGTGCCCGTGGGCACGACCGCCTTCGACAGCGACACCGGGCGGGTCATCGCCGACCTCGTGCGGGTGGGGCAGGAGAAGGTGATCGCCCGGGGGGGCTTCGGCGGACGCGGCAACTCCACCTTCGTGTCGAGCACCCGGCAGGCGCCGCGCTTCGCCGAACTCGGCACGCCGGGTGACAAGCGGCGGGTGAGGCTGGAACTGCGCCTGATCGCGGACGTGGGCCTCGTCGGCTACCCCAACGCGGGCAAGAGCAGCCTGCTGGCGGCCCTCTCCCGGGCGAACCCGGCCATCGCCGACTACCCCTTCACCACCCTCTCCCCCATCCTGGGCGTCGTCGAGCGTCAGGGCGGGGAGGAACGGCTCACGATGGCGGACATCCCCGGCATCATCGAGGGGGCCTCCGAGGGCAAGGGGCTGGGGCTGGAGTTCCTGCGGCACATCAGCCGCACCCGCCTGCTCGTGTACGTCCTCGACGTGACGCGCGACCCGGTCAGCGAGATGCGCCAGCTTCAGGCCGAGTTGCAGGCGTACGACCCCTCTCTCCTGGAGAACGTGGCGTGCGTGGCGCTGAACAAGGTCGAGCTCGTGGACGCCGACCTCGCCGCCTTCGCGGAGGACGAGCTGGCGGGCTTCGGCCTGCCCGTCTTCCGGGTGAGCGCGAAGGAGGGCCTGGGCCTGGACGGGTTGCGCGAAGCTCTTTTCCAGCTTCTCCCCGACCGCGAGCTGTGGGCGCAGACGCACGCGCTGGAGGTCGAGGCGGAGGAGGTGCGGGAAGAACCCCTCACGGTCACCTTCCGCGAGGACGCGCCCGAGAAGCCCGGCGGGGAGCCCGAGCGCGTGTGGGAGGTGCGCGGCGGGGGCTTCGAGGAGCGGATCGTGCGCTTCGCCCGACACCTGGAGGACGCCGCCGAGTACCTGTCGGGCCTCTTCAAGCGGCAGGGGCTCTACAACGCGCTCAAGCGGGTCGGGGCGCGTGAGGGCGACACCGTGGAGATCGGCACCTTCCGCTTCGAGTATTTCGAGGAAAAGGACTGAGGACGAAGGGGGAGGGGCCCGGGTGGTGGTCGAAAGACTCCCCAGGCCCCTCCTCCTTTTCGTCCGTCGCGCGCGCGTCGTCCACTTTCCCGCTCTGAACCGCGCGGTGCGAAACGGGAGGTCAGGGCGTCTCTGTTCCCTGGGAGGGCGGACCCGACCACCGCCCTCCGACGCCCAGCCGGGCCGCTCGAAGCTGGAGGCTGGCCGTTTCCCTCACGGCTGGTACGTCTTGAGCACGCCGCCGAAGCCCGGCGGCCTCTGGGTGCGGTAGAAGATCAGGCTGACGGGGAGGTTGCTCCCGCTGGCGGGCACGAAGTCGATGTTCAGGCGGTCGGTCTGCGAGCGCCACAGCAAGACGGGCTGGTCCGGGGTCAGGGCGTTGCCGCTGCGGGGCAGCTTGATCGTTTGAGACAGCGGTCCGTCCTGCACGTTCATCGCGCCGCGGTACAGACCCCCGCGCGGGCTGAGGGCGACCGCCGTGCCCGCCGCGCCGTTCACCTCCAGGTCGTACAGGACGCCGTAGTTGCCGAGCAGGCGCTGGGGCTGGCCGGTGAGCACGTCCACCCCGGTGACGGCGGGGTCGAGCTGCCCGTCCCCGATCACGATGCGGGCGGGGAGGGCGGTCAGGTTCACCCGCAGGGACCGCACCGCGTTCGGAAAGGTGCCGCGCTGGTGGCGCCCGTCGGGCTGGAGGTAGGGAAGCTGCTGGGCGACCTGCGCGGTGGGGGGCAGGCTCTCTTCGAGCATCAGGAAGGTGAGTTCCACCCGGCCCGAGGTGGTGAGGTCCTGGAGGAGATTCACGCCCGTGCCCGGCCCGAGGGTGGGGCTGGCGTACACCGGCACGCTGCCACCGGACGGGACGGTCAGGGTGCTCGCCCCCGCCCCCGCGAAGTAGTCGAGCAGGGTGACCTGCCCGAGCAGGCCCTCGATGCGGGTGGGGGCCGTCTCGCCCAGCCGCTCGGTGCGGACCTCGACCGCGCGGGGCTCCAGGTTGCGCGCGAGGACGTAGAGCCGCGCGGGCCGCCCGAGCGCGTTGAGGTGATAGGCGAGCAGCCGTGAGCGCCCCGCCACCGTGTCCTGGTACAGGATGCCGCTCTGGGTCGGCGCCTCCGGGCTGTCGCTGAAGAGGAGGGGGTAGCTCGGGCCGGAGACGGCCTGGACGGGCGCGGCGGGGTAGCTCAGCACCCCGGGGTCGGGGAAACGGTCGCCGGGTTCGGCGTACTTCAGGGCGTAGCTCAGCGGCGTGTCCAGGGGGGTGCCCTCCACCCGGATCGTGCGGGAGAAGGGCGGGCTCTGGAGGCCGCGGCTGTTCGCCACCTGGAGGGTGACGGTGTAGGTGCCCGGCTGGAAGTACACGTCCTGGCGCCCGCTCCACTTGCGGCTCACGATGTCGGCCCCGTCGGGGTCGAAGGGGTAGTCGGTGAAGATCACCCGCTCGCCGGGCGCGTAGACGCCCTTGTCGGTCGAGAAGCGGGCCTGCGGGGCGAGGGGATTGCCGCCCTCGCGCAGCGCCGTGAGGGTCAGGGTCCGGCCCCCCTCCTCGACGCTGAGGTTCGCCCCCAGCGCGTCCGCGAGGAGCCGCGCACTCACGTAGAGGGTGGTGCCCACGGTGGCGACGCTGCCCTCGGGCTGGCGGGCGCCCGCGAGGAAGGCGGCCCCCTGCGAGGGATCGACCGTCAGGCGTCCGACCTGCACCTGCCCCGCGCCGGTCCCGAGGGTCTGCCCGAGCAGGGCCGCCGTCTCGCGCAGCGGCAGCATGGCGCGGCCCCCGATCAACCGCGGCGGGGCGGCGAAGGTGGCGGCCTCCCCGTTCAGGAAGGCGGCGGGCTGGTCGGCGGTGACGGTGAGTTGCACGGCGCCCAGCGCGGCGGCGGACGTGGGCAGGCCCAGCGCGAGTGCGGTGAGCAGGGCGCGGGCCGGGGAGAGGGAGTGACGCTTCGGGGTGCGGGGGGCGGAGGGGGTGTGGAAAACGCGCACGGGCACCCGCGAAGTATGCGGGGTGAAGCTGACTCCGGTCTGGGCATTCCCGACCCTTTCTTGCCCCGGTCTACACCGGAACGGCCCTCGCCGGTCGCCGCGCCCGCCACCGAAAACGACGTCTGGCCCGCCGAAATCACCTTCCCCGCGTCGGCCACGCGGAGGCGACCCTCCAGAAGGTGAAGGAAAGGTGAGCACACCGGTCGGTCACTGTTCCCGCCCCCGCCGCGCGTGCCCCACCTCCGCCGCGACGAAGGCAGCGAGGTTCAGGGCGTACGTGCCCGCCAGCAGGGCCAGGAGCGCGGTGCGGACTGAGGGCTGGGCGGGGTCGAGGAATGTGGGGGGGCGGAGGGCACCCGTCAGGGGGGCGAGGCCCGCGAGCGCCACCCCCCACGCGAGCAGGAGCACGCCGCCCCAGGCCCCCTCCAGCAGGCCCGAGCCGGGCAGGAGCAGCGCGGCGAGGCGGTAGGGGCCCGGCCTCCCCATCCGCGCGGCCCCGGGCGGGCGGGGCAAGAGGAGCAGCAGCGCCAGGGCGAGCAGCCCCGCGAGGGCGGCGAGGAGCGCCCAGCCCAGCCGCGCGCTCTGCCCCGGTCCCGGCGCCAGCAGCGAGAGGGGACGGCGCAGGTCGCGCATCAGGGTCACGCTGAGGTCGCCGCCCAGGGCGCGGGCGAGGCTGCGGTCGTCGGGGTAGCACAGCCGCGGCTCGCCCGGGCGGTAGGTGCGCTGGAAGACGGTGCCCGGCGTGCCCGGCGGCAGGCCCAGGTTGTAGGCGGCGGCGGCGAGGTCGGGTCGGGCGGCGAAGGCGGCGCGGTAACCCTCGCGGGCCCCCGGCAGGTCGCCCCTCTCCTGCGCGATCACCCCCAGGTTGTTCAGGGCGCAGGCGTTGCCGGGCGCGCGGGCGAGGCGGGCGCGGGCCGCGGCGGCGTCGCCGTCGAGCTGCGCGGCGAGCCCCGTCAGGAGCGCCGTGTCGGGCACGGGGCGCAGGTCGAGGTCGTTCAGGCGGGCGGCGAACCAGCCCCCCCCGTACGTGCCGATGTTCAGGGCGGGGGCGCGCAACCGGGCGGCGGTCGTGTTCGCCCACTGCCACCCGGCGAGGCTGGTCAGCAGCCCCGCGGCGAGCGCCAGGAGCCCCAGCCGCTCCCCGAACGAGGCGTAGGTGACGACCGAGCGCCGCGCCCGCGAGAGGGGATGGCGCGCCCACGAGGCCCAGCGGCCCCCCAGCGGGCGGGTGTCCTCGCCCTGCGCCCGCCACGCCCGCAGGGTCAGGGTCAGGAGGGCCGCCCCCAGCGAGACGAGCAGCGCGAGGGTCACCAGCCGCAGGGCGTCCCGCACCACCCGGGGGCCCTCCGCCCCGAGGTTGTAGAGGGTCCCCGCCCGCAGCGAGCGGGTGAACTGCCGCCACTCCTCGGCCTCGCCGCCGCGGCCCTGCGCGTCGAGGAGCGCGGCGTAGCGGGCGTACAGGGCGGGCCCGCCCTCGAAGCGGGGGTGGAGGTCGCGCAGGTAACGCAGCCACGCCTCGGCCCGGCCCAGCCGCCCCTGAGAGAGCAGGGTGCCCACGTACCCGCTGGGGTTGCCGTAGGCGAAAAGAGAAGCGCGGCTCACGCTGACCTCGGGGTCGATGCCGCGGGCGGCGGCGTCCCGGCGGGCGCGGTCGAGCGCGAGGTCGGCGGCGGCGGGAAACCCGGCGGCGTCCAGCCCCGCGGCGAGGCTCACCCACGCGGGAAAGGGCAGCTCCCCTCCCAGGCTGCGGCGCACCGCATTCAGGCTGGCGAAGGTGTCTCCCCGCCGGGCCGCCTCGAGTGCCTCGCGCAGCGCCAGGAAGGCGTTGGTGGGGTCCTCCTGCGCGGCCCGCGCGAGGTCTCCGGGGAGCACCAGCTCCGCCGCCCGGGCGAGCCAGCCGGTGACCTCCGGGTCGGGCGGGAAGACCACCCGTTCCTGCACCCGGCCTCCCCCGCGCGGGTCACCCAGGGTGAAGCGTTCGGTGTAGTCCTCGCCGCGGGTGCTCACCCGCAGGGTCCCGCCGCTCGCGTCGAGCCCCGTCACCTCCCCGGGCAGGTCGTAACGGGCCTGGACCCGTCCCTCCCCGTCCAGCGCGTAGACGACCGGGCCCACGCCGAGGTAGGTGCTTCCCTCCAGCGTCACGGGTCCGGTCAGCTCGCCGAGCGCCCCCGGGTAGGTGCGCGACCCCAGCAGCCGGGACCCGTCCTCGAAGCGCAGGGTGCGGCCCTCCAGCACGGCGTCGGCCCCCGCCGCGCCCGCCGAGAGGGCGAGCAGGGAGAGGACCGTCAGAGCCTGGACTCCGCACCTCACGCCGCGCGCCGCTCCGGGAAGGCGAGCAGATGCACGGCGCGCACCGCCATCGCCGCCCCCCCCGCGAGCAGGTCGGGCAGGCCCCCGAAGCGCGCGGCGAGGAGCAGCCCCACGGGCACGGCGAGCGCGGTGGCAAACGGCACGGCGTTCAGGCCCAGCCGCCCTTGCAGCGTCTTCTTGTAGAGCGGCATCACCACCAGCCCGAAGGCCAGCATCCCCAGGAGGGTGAGCGGCCCCGTCACGAGGAGCGCCCCCATCAGCGGCGCGATGCCCCCGCCCCCCCGGAAGCCGAAGAAGGCCGGGTAGCAGTGCCCGAGCACCACGAAGAGGGTCGCCACCCAGGTGTGCTCGGGCGTGAGCGCGCGGGCGAGGAGCACGGCGGCGGCGCCCTTGCTCACGTCGAAGGCCATGACGCCCAGCGCCACCGCGAGCCCGTGCTGGCGGAAGGTGCCGCTCGCCCCGGGAAGGTCGCGGTCGCGGATGTCGGTGCCCCGCGCGCGCGAGTACAGCACGCCCGCCACGAGCGAGCCGAGCAGGAAGGAGGCCAGGGCGACGATCAGGAGCATCTCAGCGCGCATTCTAGGGCGCGAAGGTTCCCCGCGCGGCGGTGCGGGAAGGCCCCTTCCCCTAGACTCCCCCCATGCCCGACCTCCCCCTCTCCCGCCCGGAACTCCGGCGGTACTCGCGCCCGCTCCTCGTGCCCGAGTGGTTGGACTCGGGCGCCCAGGAGCGGGTCCGGGCCGCCTCCGTGCTCGTGGTGGGGGCGGGCGGGCTGGGCGGGCCGGTGATCGGCCAGCTCGCCGGGGCCGGGGTCGGACGCCTCGTGATCGCCGACGGAGACAGCGTGGACCTCAGCAACCTGCACCGCCAGACCCTGTTCACGGCGGCGGACGTGGGGCGGCCCAAGGCGCAGGTCGCGGCGGCCCGCGCGCAGGCGATCAACCCCTTCGTGCGGGTGGAGACGGCCCCCTTCCTCACGGAGGAGAACGCGGCCCCTCTGGTCGGGGAGGCGGCGCTCGTCGTGGACGCCACCGACAACTTCGCGGCCCGCTACGCCCTCGCGGACGCCTGCACCCGCCTGGCGCGCGAGTGGGTCTGGGGCGCGGCGAGCGGCACGAGCGGCATGGTGAGCGTGTTCGGCCCCGCCCTCGGCCTGCGCGACGTGTTTCCCGACCCCGGGGGGGCCGAGTCCTGCGAGGAGGCGGGCGTGCTCGGCCCGCTGCCCAACGTGGTCGGCAGCGTCATGGCCCTGGAGGTGCTCAAGGTCCTCGGCGGCGTGGGCGAGCCCCTGCGCGGGCGGCTGTGGACCTTCGACGCGCTCTCGGGCGGGGTGCGGGTGATCCGGCTCGGTGCCCGGGCGGCCCCGGCCCTCTGAGCCCCTCTTGTCCCGCCGGGAACAGCAGCCTGGGGGGAAAAGGGGCGCCCAGCGCGGGTTTTCGGGCTTGCACATCTGGGGAGGTGTGTTACTGTGCCCCTGGGCCGACCTGGCCGCTCAACTCCACCGTTCGGGAGGGTGAAAATGACGAGAAACCGCAAGGAAGGCGTGGGCGAGGCGCGGGGCGCCGGGGACGAGACGGGGGGCGGCAAGATCGCCAAGACGCAGCTCGTCGACCTGGTGGCCGACCAGACCAGCCTGAGCAAGAAGCAGGCGGGCGAGGCGGTCGCCTCATTCCTCGACGTGGTGGTGGGCGCCCTGCGCGAGGGCCGGAGCGTCGGGCTGCCCGGGCTGGGAACCCTCAGCGTCACCCCGACCGCCGCCCGCCAGGGGGTGCGCCCCGGCACGAGCGAGCGCGTCGACATCCCGGCGGGGCGCAAGGTCCGCTTCAAGATCGCCTCGACCCTCAAGGGTTCGTTGTAGGCGGGGCCGACCCCACCGGGCGGGCGGACGGTCGCGCTTTGTGAGCCGACTCACGCGCCCGGCCCCGGGGGGGGTCTACGGTGGGCTCCACCGGAGGCTCACCCATGAAGACCGTTCTCTCGCTGACCCTGGCCGCGCTCCTCGGAAGCGCCGCCGCCCGGCCCATCGTGGTGGGGAGCAAGCTCGACCCCGAGGCGCAGCTCCTCGGGCAGATGATCGTGCTCACCCTGCGGGGCGCCGGGCTGGAGGTCACCGACCGCACCACCCTCGGCGATACGGGCGTGAACCGCAAGGCGATCCTGGCGGGCGAGATCGACGTGTACCCCGAGTACACCGGCAACGCCGTCTACCTCTTCCCGCAGGCGAAGATCACCCCCAGGCAGGCGGGCGACCCCGCCGTGATCTTTAACCTCGCCCGCCAGCTCGACGCGAAAAACGGCGTCACGTGGCTGCGGCCCGCCAACGTCAACAACACCTGGGTGATCGCCGTGCCGCAATCCCTGGCCAGGGCGCAGAACCTCGGCAGCGTGGCGGACCTCGCGCGCTACCTGAAGGGAGGCGGCAGGTTCAAGATCGCGGGCAGCCCCGAGTTCTTTGGCCGCCCGGACACCATGCCCGCCTTCGAGCAGGCGTACGGCTTCCGGCTGCGGGCCGACCAGAAGCTCGTGCTGGCGGGGGCCACCCCTCCCCAGACCCAGCAGGCGGCGGCGCAGGGCACGAGCGGCGTCAACGCGGCGATGGCCTACGGCACCGACGGCACCCTCGCCGCGCTGGGGCTCGTCGCGCTGAAGGACCCCAGGGGCGCCCAGGCCGTCTACCAGCCCGCGCCCATCCTCCGCACCGCGACCCTGAAGGCGAACCCGGGGATCGAGGCGCTCCTGAACAAGACCTTCGCCACCCTGACCCAGGCCACCCTCCAGCGCCTGAACGCCCAGGTGGCCCTCGAAGGCCGCCCGGCCCAGGAGGTCGCGCGGACGTACCTCCGGGGCCAGGGGCTGATCAAGTAACGTGAGAGACCGCGTGAACCTCCCCGGCTTCTTCCCGCGGTGGGACAAGCCCGGGGTGAGCGCGTGAGGGTCCCGGGACGGCGGGGGGCGGAGGCCAGCGCGGCTTTCGCCCCCCGCGCCGTCCCGCCTCCCGGGCGCCGCGTGCCGGGCGACGTGCTCGCGGTGTTCGTCCTCGCCGCCCTCCCGATGGTGGCGGGCGCCTGGCTCCCCTGGGTGCTGCTGCGGCCCAACCGCCTCGCGCCGGGGGAATACCTGCGCCTGCCGCCCGCGCTCGCCCTGGGGATGCTGGCCCTGGCCGCGCTGCCCCTCGTGAGCACCCTGTGGCGCCCGCGCCTGACCGGGCTGGCCGCCTCCCTCGCGCCCGTGGCCGCCGTCTGGGTGCTTGGCGAGCAGACCCGCGCGGCGCTCGCCGGGCAGGCCGAGTTCGCGCGGGCGAGCGCGGCGGGCGGGGTGTGGCTCTCCCTGCTCGGGGCGGGGGGCGCCGTGTACGGGGCGCGGCTGGTCACCCCGGGGCCCGGCGCGCGCCTCCTCGCGTGGGCGTGGCTGCCTGCCGTCCTTGCCCTGGGGCTGGGGGGGCACCTCTGGGCGTGGTCGGTGGTGGTCGAGGGCCGGAGCGAGGGGCCGCGCTGGGGGCAAGAACTCCTGGCGCACCTGCGGCTGGTGGGGGGCGCCCTCGTCCTCGCCGTGGGGCTGGGGGCGCCGCTGGCCGTGTGGGCGAGCGGGCGCGAGCGGGCGGCGGGGGTGGTCCTGGGGCTGGCCTCGGGGGTGCAGACCCTTCCCAGCCTCGCCCTGCTGGGGCTGTTGATCGCGCCGCTCGCGGCCCTGTCAAACGCCCTGCCCGCCCTGCGCGACCTCGGGGTGCGGGGCATCGGGGCGGCGCCCGCCCTGACGGCGATGACCCTCTACGCGCTGCTCCCCGTGCTGCGGGGCGGGGTGGTGGGGCTGCGGGGCGTCTCCCCCGGCGTGGTGGACGCCGCGCGCGGCATGGGGATGAGTCCCCGGCAGGTCTTCTGGCGGGTGAGGCTGCCCCTGGCGCTGCCCGTGTGGCTCAGCGGCGTGCGGCAGGCGGCGGTGCTCCTCGTGGGGGTGGCCGCCGTCGCGGCCCTGATCGGGGCGGGGGGGTTGGGAAGTTACATCTTCCGGGGGCTCCAGAGCGGCGCCGCCGACCTGATCCTGCTCGGGGCGGTGCCCGCCGCGCTTCTCTCCCTGCTCGTGGACGCGGCCCTGCGCGGGCTGGAGGCGCTGCTGGGCCGCCGCCTCGGGCGGGTCGCCCCGGGAGACGGCGCGTGATCGAGCTGCGCGGGCTGGAGAAGAGGTACGGCTCCGCCGACGCCGTGCGCGACCTGTCGCTCACCTTCCCGGAGGGCGAGGTCACCGCGCTCCTCGGTCCCTCGGGCTGCGGCAAGACCACCACCCTGCGGATGATCAACCGCCTCACCGAGCCCAGTGGAGGCCAGGTGCTCCTCGGCGGGCGCGACACCCGCGAGCTGCGCCCGGAAGAGTTGCGCCGCGGGATCGGCTACGTCATCCAGCAGGTCGGCCTCTTCCCGCACCTCACCGTGGCGGGGAACGTGGCGACCGTGCCCGAGCTGCTGGGCTGGGAGCGGCGGCGGGTGAGAGAACGGGTGGACGAGCTGCTCGCGCTCGTGGGGCTCGACCCCGGCATGTACCGCGACAAGCGGCCCGGCCAGCTCTCGGGCGGGCAGGCGCAGCGGGTGGGTGTGGCGCGCGCACTCGCCGCCGACCCCCCCGTCCTCCTGATGGACGAGCCCTTCGGCGCCCTCGACCCCCTCGCCCGCGAGCGTTTGCAGGGGGCCTTCCGCGACATCCAGCGCCGCCTGCGCAAGACGGTCGTCCTCGTCACCCACGACATCGACGAGGCCCTGCGCCTGGGAGACCGCCTCGCCCTGATGCGGGCGGGGTCGCTCGCGCAGGTTGGGCCGCCCGGCGAGCTGCTCTCTCACCCCGCCCACCCCTTCGTGCGCGAGTTCCTGGGGGAGGACGCTCCCCTGCGCGCCCTCGCGGGCCGCACCGCCGCCGAGTTCGCGCGGCCCGGTGACCCCGCAGGGCTGCCGACGGTGGAGGGCTCACTCGACGCCCGCAGCGCCCTCGCCGTCCTGCTCCGCGAGGGGTCGGACGCCCTCGCCGTGCGGGAGGGGGGCCAGGCCCTGGGCGTCTTGCGCTGGAACGACCTGCGCGTGCGGGAGGGGACATGACCTCCACCGCCCGGACAGCCCACCCGACCCGGCGCATTCCGTGGGGAGCGGCCCTGTGGCCCGCGCTGCTCGCCGTGTGCCTCGTCCCCGGGGCCTTGCCGGGGCTGCTGCGCCCCCTCTTCCCGGAGGCGGCGCTCGACCTCGACGCGCCGCCCTGGCAGCTCACCCTCACGCACCTGGGGCTCGTCGCCGTCGCCACGGGGGCCGTCGTCGGGCTGGGGGTGCCGCTCGCCGCCCTCGTCACCCGGCCAGGGTGGCGGGCCCTGCGTCGGCTCACCGAGGCGCTCGTGGGCCTGGGCCAGACGGTGCCTACCCTGGCCATCCTCGCGCTCGCCGTGCCCGCCCTGGGGTTCGGCTGGGCGCCCACCCTTTTCGGGATGGTTGTCTACGGCCTCGTGCCCGTCGTGAGCAGCGGCGTCGCGGGCCTGCTCGCGGTGGACCGGGACGTGCTCGACGCCGCGCGCGGCATGGGCATGACGGCGGGGCAGCGCCTGCGGCGCGTCGAGCTGCCGCTGGCCCGTCCCGCCTTGCTGGCGGGCATTCGCACTGCCGCCGTGTACAACGTCGGCACGGCGACGGTGGGCGCGGCCCTCGGCGCGGGCGGGCTGGGGCGCCCCATCCTCGACGGCCTCTCGCAGCAGAACACGGCGCTGGTGGTCGCGGGGGCGCTGCTCGCCGCGCTCCTGGCCCTGAGCCTCGACGGTCTCCTCGCTCTGGTCGCTCCCCCCAGGGACGAGGCCGCGTGAAACTGTCACGGGTCTGGCCCCAGGAGCGAATCCCGGCGGCATTGTGACCTATCTCTCATCAAGGCCTGGTAAGGTGAGAATCATGCGGACCCAGAATCACGCCTGTGCCCTGCGGACCGCGCTCGCTTCGCCGTTGACCCCGCGACCTTCCTGACCCGACGTTCGGCCCGGCCCCGCGCTGGGCCGAACGCGTTCCGGTCGTCTGGAGGCGGGCGCGGCCCCACGCCGCCCGTGGGACGGTGGGCGGCGGGTCCCCTTTCCCCCGTCCCGAACAGGCCACGGCCCATCAGCACGAGAGGTGACCCCGGTGAAGAGCCCATCGTTCCGGATCGGTGATCGCGTCGTTCTCCCGCCCTACGGCATCGGCGTCGTCAGCGGCACCTGCCAGCGCCCGGTGGCGGGCGAGACGCACGCCTACTATCAGGTCGAGTTTCCGAACACCGCCAGCCGCGCCTACGTGCCCGTCGACGATCCCCTCAGCACCGGGATGCGCGCCGCGCTGACCACCCAGGACATGCCGAACCTGCTTTGCCGCCTCCAGACGAACAGCGACCTCAACCTCCCGCGTCAGTGGGCCGCCCGCCACCGCCGGGTCACCGAGATTCTGGTCGGCGGCGATCCCTACGAACTCGCTACGCTGACCTGCGAACTTCGGCGCTGGAACATCGAACGCGGCCTGCCCGACCTCGACCGTCAGGCTTTCCGGCGGGCTATCCGCCTCCTGGAGCAGGAAGTGCGCGGTTTGGAGGAGGACTCATGCACCCGCGACGTGCGACAGCTCCTCGACCACGCCTGGCGGGAGACGCCGCAGTAGGAAAAAGCGGCAAAGGCAAACCCACGTCCCCCAGCCCTGCGGCGGTTGAGGGACGCGGGTGGACCGGGGCCAAAACGCACACCCCCCGCGGGGGCGGGGGGTGTGGGGATACAGGACAAGGATGGTGAAGAGCAAAGCGGAGCGTGTAGAAAGGAGGTGATCCAACCGCACCTTCCGGTACAGTTA
>NZ_PNOR01000030.1 GCF_002869765.1 Deinococcus planocerae
AGGAGGGGGGCCTGCGCGGGTGGCGGGCCCCTCCTCCGTTCGGTGGCCTCACCCCGGTGTGAGGCTGCGGGCTCCCCGGCCCAAGCGCGGAGGCGCGCCCCCTCCTCACGGGCCCCTTTGCAGCCCCCGGTCGGTGAGCTGCACCGTGGTCAGGTCGAGGTTGAGGGTGGCGCGGGCCCCCCGGGCGACGGCGGCCTTGACCTGTCCCAGCGCCGCCGGCTGGCCCTTCGCGGCGCCCACCGACGCGCTGACGAGGGCGGCCTGGATCAGCATCGCCTCGGCGAGTTCCTGCCTCTGCGCGTCGGTGGCGGCGGTGAACCGGGGCGTGTTCGCCAGCGCCCGCGCCATCTGGTCGCGCACGGCGGTGAGCTGGGCCCGGCTGGGGTCGTCGTCCCGCCCGCGCACCCCGTACCACGCGGCCACGAGATAGACGGCGGTCGCGTCGGCCACGTCGTCGGTCCTCAACCCGGAGGGGGCGAGCGCCTTGCCGATCTCGCCGATCACGTCGGTGGAGGCAAAGAGCCTCTCCAGCTCGGCGGCCCCCTGCGGATCGGCGGCGCGGGTCTTCGCCACGAACCCCGCGAGGTTCCGTTTTCGGACCTCCGGGCTGGGGCGGAAGGTGGTGGGCCCGCGCGGAGTCGGGGCGGGGCGGCCCGGCAGCGCCTGATCCTGCTGGGCCTTGGCGCTCAGCACGTTGTTCCAGTGCATCGTCTGGTAGATGCTCAGGGCCGTGTTGCTCAGGCTCTGGGGATCGATCTGCGCCCCGACCGGTGAGAGGAAGCCCAGCGAAAGGGTCAACACACCCGCGGTGATCACCCGGTGAACCGTTCTCATCGACATCCTCCTGGAAAAAGGGCCCCACGTCCGCCCCACCCGGGCGAGGAGCGCGGTGAGGGCCTGACCGACGCGCGAAGGGGGAGGCCGGGGGCGAGGGGGTGCGAGGCCAGATGCTAGTGCCCCCCCACGTGGGCGCACATGTGCCGGAAGTCATGGCCCGGAGGGAGCTTCGGGGAGCGGCGCTCCTCAGCGCGCCCGGTCGAGCGCCCCCCACGCCTGAAACAAGACCGCCAGGGCGAGCATGTACCCCAGGGGCAGCGCGCTCCAGACCACGCTGCCGCGCGCCTCGCCCCGGCCCGCCGCCCGCCCGGCGAGGACGAGGCCGCCGAGGTACACCAGCGGATAGGCGAGCGAGCCCCAGCAAAAGGCCTGCTTCACCGTGGTGAGGAGGGCGGGCGGCGAGTTGGGGTCGGAGGTGCCCAGCGTCATCAGGCTCGCCGGCAGGACCAGGGGGTACGCGAGCAGCGGCAGCGCGCCGAGCCCCCGCAGCGCCCAGGTGAGGGTGCGGCCCGTCGGGTTGTTCGCGGCCTGGTGCTTCACGCTGTCCTCGCACGGGCTGGGGAAACCGGGTTCGGGGCGGGCGGACTGTTCCGGAAGGGAATGGTGGACCTCCAGTGGAGGCGAGCGGGCGGGCGCGAGCCGGTGGGGCGGGCTCAGCGCCGCGCCGGGTGGAGGAGCGGCGCGGCGCAGCTCCGGCGGACGATCAGCCGCCCGGGCATCACCCGGTGACCCGGGGCCACCCCGCCGCCCTCCAGCGCCCGGATCACGGCCCGCGCCGCCTCCTCGGCCATCGCCTCCACGGGCTGCTCGATCACGGTGACGGGCGGGTCCACCAGGGCGGTCCAGGGGTAGTTGTCGAAGGTCAGCAGCGAGAGGTCACCCGGCAGCGTGAGCCCCCGCTCCCGGATCGCCCGGAAGGCGCCCACCGCCTGGGTGCCCGTCAGCGCGATCAATGCGGTGGGCGGCTCGGGCAGGCCCAGCAGGTCGTGGGTGAGGGCGTAGGCGGTGTCCTCGCTCGGCAGGGCCACGCGCCCGTAGGCCGCCGGGACGCTCAGGCCGCGCTCGCGCATCGCCTCCGGAAAGGTGCGCGACCGCTCCTCGGGGAAGACGAGGGGGTCAAAGGTGCCCAGCGCCGCGATGCGGGTGTGGCCGAGCCCGTGGAGGTACGCGACCGCCCCCCGCATCGCGGCGGCGTTGTCGAGGGTCAGTCCCGGAAAGGGCGAGTCCGGCGGCCTGTAGTCGTACTCGAAGAGGAAGACGCCCCGGTCCCGCAGCCGCCCCAGGTACTCGCGGCTCTCCGGGCCGTACCCAGGCCGCAGCAAGATCGCTGCGACCCGCTGGCCGTAGAGCCGCTGCAACTCGGGCAGCTCCAGCCGCGCCGAGTACTCGTTCTCGCTGATGATCAAGGTGTAGCCCGCCGCCTGGAGCGTGCGCCCCGCCGTGCGCGCGAACGCGGCGAAAAAGGGCTCGACGATGCTGCCCACCACCAGCCCCACCGTCCGGCTCTGCCCGCCCCGCAGGCTCCCCGCGCGCACGTCGGGCTCGTAGTGCAGCTCCGCAATCGCCGCCCGCACCCGCGCGAGCGTCTCGGGCGTGAGCTTGCCGGGCTCGCGCAGGGCCCGCTTGGCGGTGGTGGGAGAGACGCCCGCGAGCCGCGCGACGTCCTGAATCGTGGACACGAGGGCATTCTAGGACCCTTCCGCCCCCCGCCCCCACCGGGGGTGGCCCCGAGGCCATCTCTGTACTCGGTCCATTCGCACAGGGCTAGACGCGGCGGGGGGACTGTGTTTCAATCATGGACACGAGACCATTTCAGGGGAGTTCGGGGAAAGAGGCCCCGCCCCATGTTCGCGAGGTTGCTCCGCCCAGGCCGCCCGCATCCTTCGCCTGCCGTCCCCGCGCGGTTTCAGGAGGTTTTGTCATGAGAAGACTCGCCCTGCTCGGCCTCGCCCTGTGCGCCTCGGCCCAAGCGGCCACCACCATCACCATCGCCACGGTGAACAATCCCGACATGGTGACGATGCAGCGGCTCACCCCCGAATTCACGAAGAAGTACCCCGACATCAACGTGAAGTGGGTGGTCCTCCCCGAAAACGAGCTGCGGCAGAAAGTCACCCTCGACGTGGCGAGCAACGCGGGCAGCTACGACATCCTCACCATCGGCTCGTACGAGGTGCCGATCTGGGCGAGGAACGGCTGGCTCGACCCCCTCACGCCCCTGTTCCAGAAGAACCCGAACATCGCCGCCTCGTACCGGGTGAACGACCTGCTGCCCGCCGTGCGGAGCGCCCTGACGGTGAACAACCAGCTCTACGCCGTGCCCTTCTACGCCGAGTCGAGCATGACCTTTTACAACAAGGACCTGTTCGGGAAAGCGGGGCTCACCATGCCGCAGAACCCCACCTGGCAACAGGTGCAGGGCTTCGCCAGCAAGATTCACAACCCCTCGCAGGGCGTGTACGGCATCTGCCTGCGCGGGCTGCCCGGCTGGGGCGAGAACATGGCCTTCATCACCACCATGGTCAACACCTTCGGCGGACGCTGGTTCGACCAGAACTGGCAGGCGCAGCTCAACACCCCCGCGTGGAAAAACGCCCTGACCTTCTACGTGGACACCCTCAAAAAGTACGGCCCCCCCGGCGCGACGAGCAACGGCTTTACCGAGAACCTCACCCTGATGAGCCAGGGCAAGTGCGGCATGTGGGTGGACGCGACCGTGGCGGCGGGCTTCCTGAGTGACCCCGCGTCCTCCAAGATCGTGAAGTCGGTGGGCTTTGCCAACGCGCCCGTCGGCCCCGGCACCCCGCGCGGCAGCAACTGGTTCTGGTCTTGGAACCTGGCGATCCCCCGGAGCACCAAAAACGAGGACGCCGCCTTCCGGTTCCTGACCTGGGCCACCAGCCCCGAGTACATCGGCCTCGTCGCCCGGACGAAGGGCACCTGGGCCGCCGTGCCCCCCGGCACCCGCACGAGCACCTACAACAACCCCAACTACAAGCGGGCGGCGGGGGCTTTCAGCGGCCTCGTGCTGAGCGCCATCAACCGCGCCGACGTGACGCGGCCCACCAAGGACCCGGTGCCCTACACCGGCATCCAGTACGTGTCGATCCCGCAGTTCCAGGCACTCGGCACCCAGGTCGGGCAGTACATGGCGGGGGCCCTGAGCGGCCAGACCTCGGTCGACCAGGCGCTGAAGCAGGGGCAAGACGCCGCCAACCGGGTCGCCAAGGAGGGCGGGTTCCAGAAGTAACGCCGCCCGCGACGAGGCGCCGGGGCGAGGGGGGCTTGGAGGCAGAGGCACTCCTCCGGCTCCCCCTCGCCCCATTCAAGAGAGCACAGCCGAGGTGACCCCATGACCACGGTTCAGTCCCTGCCCACCACGGCGACGCGGGTGCCGCCCGCGCCCAAACGCGGCAGCCGGCTCACCCCCGCCGCCCTGATCTGGCCCGCGATGCTGTACCTGATCCTGACGACGCAGGTGCCGTTTTTCATGACGGTGTACTACTCGTTTTTCCGGTACAACCTCGTGGATCCAGCGAGCCGCCCCTTCATTGGGCTGGCGAACTACCAGACGCTGCTGACCGATCCCCAGAACCTGCGCATCCTGCTCAACACGGTCGTGCTCGCGGGCGGCACCCTGATCCTGACGCTGATCATCGGCGCGGCGCTCGCGCTGCTGCTCAACCGCCAGTTCCTGGGGCGGACGGTGCTGCGCACCCTGCTGATCTCCTCGTTTCTGGTGATGCCCCTCGTGACCGCCGTGATCTGGAAGAACATGCTGCTGAGCCCCACCTCGGGCTTTTTCGCCTGGGTGGCGCAGAGCCTGGGCCTGGCGCCCGTGGACTGGCTGGGCCAGTTTCCCATGTTCTCGGTCATCGTGATGATCACCTGGGAGTGGACCCCCTTCGCGGCGCTGATCCTGCTCACCGGCCTGCAAAGCCTGCCCGACGACCAGATCGAGGCCGCGCGGCTCGACGGCGCCTCGCCCTGGCAGGAGTTCCAGCACATCGTCTTGCCGCACTGGACGCAGGCGATCCAGGTGGTCGTCTTGATGGAGACCGTCGCCCTGCTTCAGGTGTACGGCGAGATCTACGGCTCGACCTCGGGCGGCCCGGGCATCGCCACGACGAACCTGCCGTACTTCATCTACCAGAAGGCCTTCGCCGAGTACAACATCGGTCTGGCGAGCGCGGCGGGGGTGCTCACCGTGATCCTGACGAATATCCTGGCCGTGTACCTGCTGAGGCTGATCGGCCGCACGACCGCCCACCACCGGGGAGGCTGACATGACCACGGTTCCCAGATCACAGCCCACCTCCCGGGCAGGCCGCACCGTCAGCGACCGCCACCGGGCGCGCAACATCGTGCTCACCGTGATCACCTACCTGATCGTGCTGGCCTTTCTCTTTCCGCTCGCGTGGATGATCCTGAACGCCTTCAAGACCGAGGCGCAGGCCTTCGCCACGCCGCCGGTCTTTTTCTTTACACCGATTTGGGACAACTTCCAGCGGGCGCTGCCGAGCTACCTGCCCGCGCTGGCGAACTCGCTGGTCGCGGCGGTGGGCTCGACCCTGCTCGCCTTCATTCTGGGACTGCCCGCCGCCTTCGCGCTCGCGGTGTACCCCACCCGCCGGGCGCAGGGGGTCCTGACCTGGATGCTCTCGACGAAGTTCATGCCCGCGGTCGGCGTGATCGTGCCCATCTTCTTGCTCTTCCGCAACCTGGGGCTGCTCGACACGCGGCTGGGCCTGATCCTGATGTACACGACGATGAACCTGCCGCTGGTCGTGTGGATGATGCACTCGTACATGTCCGAGATACCGTTTGCCATCTACGAGGCCGCGAAGGTGGACGGGGCCTCGGTGAGTCAGGAATTCTTCCGCATCGCGCTGCCGCTCTCCATGCCGGGGGTCGCGGCGACGGCGCTGCTCGCCCTGATCTTCGCGTGGAACGAGGTGTTCTTCGCCCTGAACCTGACCTCGGCGGACGCCGCGCCGCTGAGCGTGTTCATCGGCGAGTTCAAGACCAGCCAGGGCCTGTTCTGGGCCCAGCTCAGCGCCGCCGCCACCCTGGTCGTGTTGCCGGTGCTCGTCTTCGGCTGGATCGCCCAGCGCCAGCTCGTGCGCGGCCTGAGCTTCGGGGCGGTGAAGTAAGCTCGGGTCGCTTCCGCGGTGGGCCCGGACGGAAGCGGGGCAGGAGCCGGGACAGGAGGCCGGGCCCGGTTTTCCCCCCGCAGCGCAGGGCCCGTGCCACTCGTTTCAGGAGAAAACCCCTATGGTCAAACTCGCCCTATCCACGCTCCACGCCCTCGGTCCGGGAGTGGCCGTTCCCGCCTACGACCCACGGGCGCTGACCCCGGGCATCGTCCACTTCGGGGTGGGGGCCTTCCACCGCTCGCACGAGGCCATGTACCTCGACCGCCTGCTGGGCGCCGGGCAGGGTGACGGCTGGGGCATCTGCGGGGTGGGCGTCTTGCCCTCCGACGTGCGGATGCGGGACGTGCTCGCCGCCCAGGACGGGCTCTACACCCTGGTCACCCGGTCGCCGGAGAGCACGTCGGAGGCGCGGATCATCGGCGCGATCCGCGAGTTCCTGTTCGCCCCGGACGACCCCGGGAAGGTGCTGGACAGGCTGGCCGACCCCGCCACCCGCATCGTCTCGCTCACCGTCACCGAGGGCGGCTACAGCGTCAGCCCCGCGACGGGCGAGTTCGACCCCACGGGCGAGGACATCGCCCACGACCTCGGAACGGACGGGGCGCCCCGGACGGTCTTCGGCCTCATCACCGAGGGGCTGCGGCGCCGCCGGGAGCGCGGCCTGGCGCCCTTCACGGTGATGTCGTGCGACAACCTCCAGGGCAACGGCCACGTGACGCGCCGGGCGCTGACCTCGTTCGCCCGCCTCAAAGACCCGGAGCTGGGCGAGTGGATGGCCGGGCACGTCGCCTTCCCGAACTCGATGGTGGACCGCATCACGCCCGCGACGACCGACGCGGACCGCCGGGCCGTCGAGACCGAGTACGGCGTCGAGGACGGCTGGCCGGTGGTGGCCGAGACCTTTACCCAGTGGGTGCTGGAAGACAGCTTCACCCTCGGGCGGCCCGCGCTCGAACAGGTGGGCGTGCAGGTCGTGGCCGACGTGGAGCCCTACGAGCTGATGAAGCTGCGGCTGCTCAACGCCTCGCACCAGGCCGCCGGGTACCTCGGTTTGCTCGCCGGGTATACCCTCGTCCACGAGGTCTGTCAGGACCCGCCCTTCGCCCGCTTCCTGCTGGACTACATGACCCGCGAGGCCACGCCCACCCTGCGCCCGGTGCCCGGCATCGACCTGGACGCCTACCGCCACGAGCTGATCGCCCGCTTCTCGAACGCGGCGATCCGCGACACCCTGGCGCGGCTGATCGTGGACAGCTCCGAGCGCATCCCCAAGTTCCTGCTGCCCGTCGTGCGCGAGCAACTGAGCCGGGGGGGCGAGGTCGAACACGCGGCCCTCGTCGTCGCGGCCTGGAGCCTTTACCTGGAGGCGGTCACGCGCGGGGACGGCGCGGCGGTCGATCTGCCGCCCCTGCACGACCAGCGTGCGGAAGCCCTGGCCGGGGCGGTGCGGCGGGAGGCGGAGGAGCCCGGGGCCTTCCTGGGGCTGCGGGAGGTCTTCGGAGACCTGGGCGAGGACGAACGCTTCCGGGGGGCGTACCTGGAGGCCCGCGAGCGCCTGCACCTGGGGGGGCCCCTCGGGGCGATGCGGGCGCTGCGAGATGGACCAGGTGGACCGCTGCCCGCGAACACCGGCTCCGTCCTGACCTCCACCCCGCAGCGGTGACCGTGGCCTGACCCGCCTGCGTCCTCGACCTCCCCCCGGCGAGCGGTTCGCCCTCGTCGTGGGGCACGTGGGCGACGGCCTGGAGACCACGCGCGGCTGAGGTCCCGCCGTCCCCCTTCCCCGGAACTCGGCCCGGTGGGTCCTCCCGCCAGGAAGGAGCGATCATGACCGCCTCCGATTCCTCTCCCCGCTCCTCCCGCACCAGCGTCCTGCACGGCCTGCGCGACCTGCGCTGGGAGACGCGCGAGGTGGCCCCCCCCGGTCCCCGCGAGGTCCGCGTGCGTGTGCGGCGCATCGGTGTGTGTGGCAGCGACGTGCACTACTACACGCACGGGAGAATCGGCCCGTTCGTGGTGGAGGCTCCCCTCGTCCTCGGCCACGAGGTGATGGGCGTGGTGGACGCGGTGGGCGAGGGGGTGACCCGCGTGAGGCCGGGCGACCGGGTGGCGCTGGAACCTGGCTTCCCCTGCCGCCGCTGCGCCTACTGCAAGCGCGGCGAGTACAACCTCTGCCCGGAGATGACCTTCATGGCGACCCCGCCCGTCCACGGCGCGCTCTCCGAGCACGTCCTCTGGCCCGACGACTTCGCCTTCCCCCTCCCCGACGCTCTCAGCGACGACGCGGGCGCCCTGATCGAGCCCCTGGCGGTCGGCGTGTGGGCCGCGCGCAAGGGGGCGGTGTCTCCGGGGCAGAGCGTCGCGGTCTTCGGCTCCGGGCCCATCGGCTGCACCACCCTGCAAGCGGCGAGAGCGGCTGGGGCGACCACCCTCATCGCCGTCGACCTGGAGGACTTCCGCCTCGACCTCGCCCGCCGGGTGGGCGCGACGCACACGGTCAACGCGCGGCACGAGGACCCCATCCCCCGCATCCGGGAGATCACCCGCTCCGACCTCCCGGAGACGCACGCCGGGGTGGACGTAGCCTTCGAGACGGCAGGGAGCCTGCCGACCACCCGCCTGAGCCTCGCCGCACCCCGGCCCGGCGGCACGACCGTCCTCGTGGGGTTGCCGCCCGACCCGGAGGTGAGCCTCGACCTCGTGGCGGCGGCGAGCCGTGAGGTCAACATCCGGGGCGTGTTCCGATACGCGAACTGCTACCCGGCGGCCATCGCGCTTGTCGAGAGCGGGGCCGTGAACCTCGACGCGCTCGTGACCCACCGCTACGCCTTCGAGCGGACGCCGGAAGCTTTCGAGTTCGCCGACCGCGAAAAGCAGACGAGCATGAAGGTCATGATCGACGTGGGCTGAGCCCTGAGCCCCCTCCGGAGCGGAGTCCACATGCGGGGGGCAGGGGGGCGTCTACCCGTCCGCTGGCCCCTGCCCATCCAGTGGCCGCCCGGCGCCCGGCTCTCCGGCGGCTGAGCCCCCTGCGTGGGCCGCGACCCGCGGCGGCCTCGGGCTCTGGTGCCCCACCTTGCACCGCGCCTGCCCGGGCCGTCAACTCCTCAAGGCCGGATGAAGGCGAGCGCCGCCCGCGCCTTCCCCAGAATGAAGGCCACCCCATGCCGCCTCCCACCGACGACCTCCGCTTCACCCCCGAGGTGCGCGCGATGCTCGGCGCCCTCGTGTCCGGCGTGCGGGCGGCGCTGGGGGACGATCTCGTCGGCGTGTACCTGCGCGGCTCCCTCGCCCTCGGCGACTTCGACCCGGAATCGAGCGACCTCGACTTTCTCGTCGTGACCGGGCCCCCCGTGTCGGATGCCCAGTTCGCCGCCCTCGCGGACCTTCACACCCGGCTCGCCGCGCTCGACAACCCCTACGCCGGGCACATCGAGGGCTCCTACATCGACCGAGCCTCGCTGCGGCACTTCGCCCCGCACGAGCGGCGTCACCCCACGGTCGGCCCGGACTGGGCCTTCTCCCGGGGCGAGCACGGCGCCGACTGGATGCTCGAACGCTGGGTCGTGCGTGAGCGCGGCGTGACCCTGCTTGGCCCCGATCCCAGGACACTCATTGAGCCCATTACGGCGGACGGGCTCCGGGTGAGCGTCCGGCAGACGCTGCGGTCGTGGGCCTCTCAGCCGGACGAGCCGGAGTGGCTGCGCCGCCGCAGCTATCAGGCCTTCGCGGTCCAGACGATGTGCCGGGCGCTCTTCACCCTGCTCACGGGCGAATTGCCCAGCAAGCCCCGCGCCGTGGCCTGGGCCCTCGGTGCTCTGCCGGGGCCATGGCGCTCCCTGATCGAGCGTTCGCGGGCGTGGCACCTCGACGACACGCCCGACCCCTCGGCCCTGCCCGAGGTGATGCGCTTCGTCCGCTGGGCGGCGAGCGAGGGGGAGGCGGCGGTGGTGGGGGAGACGACCCCCGGCCCCCGCCCCCCCGACTCTGGGTGATCGGGGACGGCGGGCAGCCCGCGCCCGTGCTCTCCTGGCGGCATGGCCTCCTGGCTCCTCGACGTCCGCCACATCTACCTGGAGCCCCGGGTGACCGAGTACGCGCGGGGCCGCGACATCCTGGCCCGCTTCCCGGACGCCGAGCGAACCCTGGTCCCCTCCCACTGGAACATTCCTGGTCTGCACGGCAACGCGGGGCTGGTGCGCGACTGGGTGCGGCTCAAGCGGCAGGTGCTCGTCCTCGGCGTGCGCAAGACCTTCACCACCCGCGCCAACGGGCGCAGCGCGGACTGGATCGCGCCGGGCCTCGCCAACGGCTGCGCGCTCGCCTGCGCGTACTGCTACGTGCCGCGCCGCAAGGGCTTTGCCAACCCCATCACCACCTTCGTGAACATCGAGGAGGCGCTCGCCGCCCTGCGCCGCCACGCCGCGAAGCTCGGGCCCAAGACCCAGCCCAATCAGGTCGATCCCGAGCTGTGGGTCTACGACGTGGGCGAGAACAGCGACCTGAGCGTGGACGCCCTGCTCTCAGACAACGTGCGCGACCTCGTGGCGCTCTACCGGGAGCTGCCCAACGCCAAGGCGTCCTTTGCCACCAAGTACGTGAACCGCGACCTGCTGACCTACGACCCCCAGGGCAAGACGCGCGTGCGCTTCTCGCTGATGCCGCGCCCCGTCGCCCGCGTGCTCGACGTGCGGACCTCACCCATCCGGGAGCGCATCGCCGCCGTGAACGACTTCGTGGAGGCGGGGTACGAGGTCCACCTCAACTTCTCGCCCGTGGTGATCTACGAGGGCTGGACCGCCGACTACACGGAGCTGCTGCGTGAGGTCCGGGACGTGCTCTCCCCGCGCGCCAGGGCGCAGCTCGCCGCC
The DNA here is from genome assembly GCF_002869765.1 of Deinococcus planocerae. Lineage (NCBI taxonomy): Bacteria > Thermotogati > Deinococcota > Deinococci > Deinococcales > Deinococcaceae > Deinococcus > Deinococcus planocerae. The sequence continues at coordinate 10,865 of NZ_PNOR01000030.1, forward strand.
GAGGTGATCTTCCTGACCCACAACGCGGGCCTGCACGAGGTCAACCTGGGCTGGCACCCCCGGGCCGAGCGGCTGCTGTGGCGCCCGGCGTGGCAGGAGACCAAACGGTCGGAGCACGGCGGCGAAAATATCCGCTACCGCCACGGCTTCAAGGGCCAGGCGGTCGCCCGCTTCACCGAACTGCTGACCCGCGAGTTGCCGGAGTGTCGGGTGCGCTACGCCTTCTGACGGCGGTGGCCGGACGAGTTGAGGGTCTTCCCCTCCAGTGGTCCGGCCCGAGCGGAGCGAGCAACCGTGATAAGGAGAGGCACCCCCACCGCCGGGTGAGGGTGCCCCTTTCGTGCGGGTGGGCTCAGGGGGTGTAGGAGACGCCCGACCCGGCGACGACCCGGTTGCGGTAGGTGGAGGCGAAGGTGTTGCCGGAGATGCGGCCCCGGTTGCCGCTGTTGGCGGCGTAGATGGCGAGGTCATTGCCGAACAGCGAGTTGCCGATCACGTCGCCCTGGGCGCCCGTGGTGTACAGCACGGTGATGCCCGCGCCGCCCCGGATCTCGGGGTTGTTCGTCAGGCTCAGGCCGACGCCCTCGAGCAGGGCCGCGTACCCGACTGCCTGGACGCGGTTGCCCGTCACCGTGATGTTGTCGGAGATCAGGCGCAGGCCCGTCTTCACGTTGCGCAGGGTGTTGTTCCGCACCTCGATATCGCGCGAGCGGGTGTAGCCCCCGTAGGCGTTGATCCGGATGCCGTCCTCCTCGGGGCTGCCCGTCGTGCCGCCCGAGCCCGTCACGGTGTTGCCCACCACCCGGCCACCGAGCGTGGAGTGCACCAGGATGTTGCTCGTGGCGTCGTACGTCAGGCCGCGGAAGCCGGAGACGGTGTTGTTCTCGATCACGGCGTTGCGGATGACGGTGACGCCGGAGGCGGTGTGGGGCATCACCTTGATGCCGTCCTTGCCGAAGTTGCTCACCGTGTTGCCGCGGTACACGACGTTGTTCACACCCTCGGTCTTGGTGCCCGTGTCGCTCGTGCCCGAGATGCGGTTGTTCTCCGCCGTGAAGCCGTCGCCCGCCGTGGCGAGGATGCCGATGCCGCTGTCGTTGACCGTATTGCCGCTCAGCCGGGTGTTCCTGCCGCGCCAGATCCAGATCCCGTGGTGGTTGCTCTGCGCGACCGTGGTGTTCTCGATCACCAGCCCGTTCGTGTCGCGGACCGTGATGCCGTTGGTGGTGGCCCGGGAGACGTTCATCGCCCGCAGGGTGACGCTCGAGCTGTCGGCCACCTTCACGCCGTCGATGTCGATGGAGCTCGGGGTGGAGGACGTGCGGTTGCCGATCACGGTCAGGCCCTGGATGGTCACGTTGCTGCTGTTCTTGAGGAAGAGCACCGCGTTGTCCCCGTCGCGGGTGAAGTTCGAGTCCTGCTTGAGGGTGGCGTTCTGCCCGGTGATCGTCTGCCCGTTCAGGTTCTGGAAGGAGATCACGCGCCGCACCCGGTAGGTGCCGGACGGGAAGTACAGGCTCTTGCCCGAGGCCGCCGCCCGCCGCAGGGCGTCGGTGTCGTCGGTGCTGCCGTCTCCCCGCGCCCCGAAGCTCTTGACGTCCACCGCGCCGGAGGGCGCCGCCACCGCCGGGCTGGAGGTCGTGGCCGTGCCCGCCGGGTCGATCATCAGGTAGTCGATAATGGCGTTGCGGTCCTTGCCGTCGCCGTCGTAGAGGTCGTTCACGAGCGTCACGTCGATGGTGTCGCCCGCCTTGAGGTCAAAGGTGCCCGCCGTGAAGGCCGCGTAGGTCGCGCTGCTGAGTTCGACCCGGCCCCGCTCGGTGCCGTTGACCCGCAGGCTCACCACCGGCCCGCCCTGGTAGAGATCGGCGCGGCCCTGCACCCGCACGGTGTAGCGCCCCGCCCCCAGCCCCGAGGGCACCGTGAAGCGCACCGCGTTGCCGTTGCTCAGCAGCTTGACTGCCTGCCCGCCGCTCGCCCCGGCGTCGCTGATGACCTTGCCGCCGCTGGGCGCCCCCGGGTTCACCACCGTCATGGCCTGAATCTCCTGCTGCGGCAGCGTCACGGTCGTCGCGCCCTCGGCCTCCAGTTGTGTGGTGGCCCCCGTTCCGGCAGGGGGCGTCGCCGAGCCCCCCGGCGACCCGCCGGGCCGAGAGGTTCCACAACCCACCAGCAGCGCGGTCGTGACGAGCAGGGCGAAGGACGAGCGAGAGGCTACGGAAAACTGATTCATCACGTCAGCAACCTTACTTCAATCTTAACTGGATGTACATAGAAAATTTCGCACTTTCTTCATCGATTCGTTGTGTCTACAAAACACGCAAAGACGTGAGAATTCCCACGCCTTCTATATTCGGTGGGACAGTCGTTTGCTTGTTATTTAACAAAGTCGCGGTCGGTGTGGTCCGTCACCACACGCAAGGGCCGCCACGGTGAGGCAGGGCTTGTCCTTTCTCTCCCCATCCTCGGGCGCATGGATCAACAATGGTGGTCGGCACCCATTACGATGCAGACGGGGCCGACTATAAGCGCGCATCTATGAGAAAATCCTACAGGGAATGAGAAGGCCGCTCTCGCCCACCGCTCCAGGCGTTGTGGAACGCGGAGTTGGTCTCTCAGGATTTCGGGTGCCCGGCTGGAGCCGGGTCCAGTGCCGGGGCTCTGTCCCTCCCGTCTCCGGGGACCTGAGCGTCCGTTGATCATCCTGGAAAACCCCTACCTTCGGAGACAGGCACAGGCCTGATCTCAGACATCGACCTGGCACGGGGGGCACAGACCCATCCGCCCACCGCTTCAGGGGCAGTCTCAGGGGGAAATGCGCGTGACGCACTCGGTCATCTCGGAAGAACTTTTGCGGACGGGGGAGGCCCCGGCCTCGACCACCGCCCCGTCCGGAGAGTCGCCCGACGTCCGGGTGCGGGTGCCCACCACCGGGGACCTCGACCGGCGGGCCCTTATGAACGGGCTGGTGCTCGCCGCGGCGGAGGCGCTGGCGGTATGGCTGACCGCCGGGCTGGTGCTGCACCTCACGGTCCACCACCTCGACCGCCTGCCCTGGCAGCTCGGCTTCACGGCGACCTGGCTCACGGCGGCCACCCTGATCCGCAGCTATCCCGGGTACGGCCTCGACGCCAGCGAGCGGCTGCGGCGCACGGTGATTCCGGCGGTGGCGGCCTTCCCGACCCTGGTGGGCGCCGTGCTCGCCGGGGGCCTGGGGGCGGGGGCGGCGGCGCTGCTTCTCGTCCTGGGGCTGGTGCTGGGGATTCCGGCGGCGCTCGTGGCGCGCATCGGCGCGCGCTGGCTGCTGCACCGCGTGGGGGCGTGGGGGGTGGACGTGGCCGTGATCGGGCACGGGGAGGCCGCCGCGCTGCTGATGCAGACCCTCAGAAGCGACTGGAGCCTGGGCTATCACCCGGTGGCGGACGGTCAGGCCAACGTCGCCATCCTGGCGGTGCCCAACATCCCCTACGCGGTGCGCGACCGGCTGCTCGACGGGCCGCTGGCCCTGTTTCGCCGGGTGCTCGTGATGGTGAGCCAGCCCGCCTCCGACAGCCGCTGGGCGGGCTCGCACCACCTGGGCAGCTTTAGCGTGCTCGAAGCCCGGCGCCGCCACCTGGAGCCGGGGGACCTGCGGCAAAAGCGCGTCTTCGATCTCCTCGTGGTCGCGCTGCTCTTCCCGGTCCTGACGCCGCTGCTGCTGCTCGTGGGGCTGGCGGTGGCGCTCGACTCGCGCGGGCCCGTGCTGTACGGGGCGCCCCGGATGGGCTGGCGCGGGGGGTCTTTCCGCTGCTGGAAGTTCCGCACGATGCACGAGAATGCCGAGGCGCGGCTCGCCGACCTGCTCGAACAAGACGCCGAGGCGCGCGCCTACTACGAGACCTACCACAAGCTCAAGGACGACCCGCGGGTGACCCGGGTGGGCCACTTTCTGCGCAGCACCAGCCTCGACGAGCTGCCCCAGCTCATCAACGTGTTGCTGGGAGACATGAGCCTCGTCGGGCCGCGGCCTTACCTCGCGCGGGAACGGCCCAAGATCGGGCCGCACGCCGACGTGATCTTGAGCTGCCGCCCCGGCATGACCGGGTGGTGGCAGGTCTCGGGGCGCAGCGGCACGAGCTTTCAAAACCGGGTGCAGATGGACCTCCAGTACGTGCGGCGCTGGAGCCCGTGGCTCGACCTGACGCTCCTCGCGGCGACCGTGCACGTGGTGCTCCGGCGCAAGGGGGCGCACTGACCGGGCGCGGCGGGAGCCGGGCACAGGGGCCGGGGGACACGGGCCTCGGCGCGTGACAGGGGTGTGGAAGGCGGCGACGCCGCGCCCGGAGACACAGACGAGCATTCGGGCCGTGGGCCCGGGGTGGGGGGAATGAGGTATGTGCGGAATCATCGGGAGTGTGCGCAGGAGGCCCTCGGCCACAGAGACGCTCGGGCTGGCGGCGCTGGGCCACCGCGGCCCGGACGCGCAGACGAGCGCGCTCGTGGGAAGCGCCCACCTGGGGCACGCGCGGCTGAGCATCATCGACTTGTCGAGTGGCAATCAGCCCATGAGCGACGTGCACGGACTCACGACGGTCGTGTTCAACGGGGAAATCTACAACCACCTGGAACTGAGGCAGGAACTGACGGCACGCGGGCACGAGTTCGCCACCCGCTCGGACACCGAGGTGATCCTCGCGGCGTATCTCGCCTGGGGGGTGGCGGGTTTTGCGCGGCTGCGCGGCATGTACGCCTTCGCCCTACACGACCGCCGCGACGGCAACACGGTCATCGCGCGGGATCCTTTCGGGATCAAGCCCCTCTTCTGGACGCGCGGGCGTGACGGCTCGGTGTTTTTCGCCTCGGAGATCGGCGCCCTGCTGGGGCTCTCGGGCGGCTCCACCGACCTCGACCTGACCTCGGTGCTCGAAACCCTGGTCTCCCGGCACCCCTCGGGCCTGAACACCCTGTACGAGAACGTCAAGCGGGTGGAGCCCGGCACCGCGCTCGTGGTCGCTCCCCAGGCGAACGCGGTGATCCACGTGCGCTTCGCCAGCGTGACCGAGGAAGTCGAGCGCCGCCGGTTGGAGGCCGCCGGGGGGGTCAGCCCGGAGGAGGTCCGCGAGCGGGTCCTCGATTCGGTCGAACACCACACCCTCGCCGACGTGCCGCTGGGCTGCTTCCTGAGCGGCGGCCTGGATTCCAGCGTGGTCGCCCAGGCGCTCGTGTCGCGCGGGGGCGGTGAACCCCTGAATGCCTACGCGGTGGGCTTCGAGGGTGCGTCCTCCGAGGCGAGCGAGCTGCCCTACGCCCGGATGGTCGCCGAGCACCTCGGGGCGCGGCTGCACCCCGTGACGGTGGGCGCGCAGGACTTCGTGGCGCTCGCGCCGAGACTCTCGGGATCCCTCAACGGCCCCTTCTCGGAGCCCGCCGACGTCGCCATGCTCAAGCTCTCCCTGCGCGCCGCCCAGGACGTGAAGGTGGTCCTCTCCGGCGAGGGCGGCGACGAGTCCTTCGCGGGCTACCCGAAGTACGCCGTGGACGGCCTCGCCCGCCCGCTGGGTCCGGCGATGCGCCTGGGAAGCCGCTGGCTGGGGCGCCGCGGACGGCTGGGGATCGCCGCCGACGCCCTGAGCGAGCCGGGGCGCGCCGCGCGCTGGATGCGCTGGTTTGCCAACGACGACGCGCCGCCCTCGCTGGTGGGGGCGCTGGTGGGGGCCGGGGCGCGTCCCGAGCGGGCGCGGAACTGGGTGGAAGACCGCCTGGAGGGCTACCCCCGGGGCTGGTCGGACCTCCAGCGGATGCAGGTGCTCGACCTGGAGTCGTGGCTGCCCAACAACCTGCTGCACCGCGGGGACTACACGACCATGCAGGCCTCCATCGAGCAGCGGGTGCCTCTCCTCGACGCGCGGCTCACCCCCTGGGCGGTCGCGTTGCCGGGCCGGGTCAAGATCCAGCGGCTGCGGGGCAAGATGCCGCTGCGTCAGGCCTTTGGCGACCGGCTGCCGCGGGCGGTGCTGGAGCGGCCCAAGAGCGGCTTCCGCCTGCCGCTGGGGGAGTGGCTGGTGGGCGACCCGGCGCTGCGGAGCATGTCGCGCGACCTGCTGCTCTCGCCCGGGGCGCGGCTGCGCGGCTGGATGTCGGGCGCGGAACTCGAGGCCCTCCTCGCCCCGGCGGCCCTCGCCCAGACGGGCGGTGCCAAGCTCGCCTGGACCGCCGTGTGCCTGGAGCTGTGGTTGCAGGCCGTGCACTCGCGGGCGGTGGTGGCGTGAGGGCCCTCGACGACGCTCCTGCGGTTGAACGGGGCGCGGGGTGGGGGCGCGCGTGAGCGCAAGGTCACAGGATTCGGGACGGGCCCGCCGGGGGGACGGGCGCGGCTGGGGGGCAACCCCGGGGGAGGCGGTGTGGCAGGTGGGGAGGGAGCACGGCGGGAGGCGCGGGCGTCCGCAGGAGCTGCGGGGGGCGGAGGGCGCCTTGTTTGAAAGGCCGCACCGCCAGCATTTCTACGGGTTGCCGCTCAACCCGCCGCGCCTGAGACGCATGGTGGACGAGGCGACCTGCGCCGCCCTGCTGCGCGAGGCGGAGGAGGTCTTGCAGGGCCGCTGGCGTTTTTTCGCCTTTGCGGACGCGCCCTCCGACCCCACCCCGGACGGCATGACCGACTGGCACCGCTGCGAGGTGACGGGCCGCCGCACCGACCCGGACGCCCCGGGCGCCGCGCTCGACCCGCGCGACCCGGAACTGGGGGACGTGCGGACGATCTGGGAAAAGAGCCGCCACCACCACACCACCCTGCTCGCCGTCGCCTACACCCTGAGCGGGGAGCCGCGCTACGCCGTCGGCGCGGCGGCGCGCATCGCCGACTGGATTCGGGCCAACCCGCCGCGGCGGGGCGTGAACTGGATCAGCGCCGCCGAGGCGGGCCTGCGCCTGATGGCCTGGGCGTGGTGTTACGAGCTCCTGCGGCCCCACCCGGAGTGGGGCGCCTGGTTCGGGCCCGCCTCCCCGCTGTGGCCGAGCGTGTACCGCCACCAGGTCCTGGTGCAGGAGGCCGTGAGGTCGGGCCGCCCCGCCGGAAGCGACCTGCTCGCCGCGCTGGGCGGGCAGTACGTGGCGAGCGTCACCTGGCCGGTCTTCTCCGAGTCCGCCGGGTGGCAGCGCGAGGCCAAGGCGGCCCTGACCCGGGAGGCCACCCTGCAATTTTTCGAGAGCGGGGTGAGCCGCGAGCCGAGCTTCAGCCGCCACGTGTGGGCCACCGAGCTGCTGCTCTTGCCTGCCCTGCTCGGCGAGCGCTGCGCCGACGCCTTTCACCCGGCCTACCTCGCGCGGCTCGCGCGGGCCATCCGGGCGGTAGACCGGCTGCGCGGCCCGGGTGACCTGCTTCCGCGCTACGGCGACTCGGACGAGCGGCTGACGGTGCAGCTCGAACCCCGGAGCGCCTCCCGGGTCGACTGGCTGCTGCGGGTGGGGCGCGACTGGCTGGGCGTGCCCGTCCCCGAGCCCCGGGGCGGGCGCCTGGGGGCCACCCTGCTGCTGGGCGACCACCGGGTGCCGCTGCCCTGCCCGGGGGAGGACGCCGGGGGCCAGGTGGCCTACCCCGACGCGGGACTCTACGTCCTGAGCGCCGGGCAGGGCGCCCCCCGCGAGGTGCGGGTGCTTTCCACTGTCGGGCCGCTGGCGTTCCCGCCCCCCGCCGGGCAGGGTGCCGGGCACGCGGACGCGCTGAGCTTCACCCTGGCGGTGGGTCCCCAGGAGGTGGTGGTGGACCCGGGCGTGTACGCCGGCCCTGCGGACGCGGGGTGGCCGCGCGCCTTCCACTCGACCGCCGCGCATAACACCGTCGAGGTGGACGGGCAGGACCAGAGCCCCCAGGCGGGCGCTTCCCCGTGGGGCCGCGGCGGCGCCGTCGCCCACCTGTGGGAACCCCGCGAGGAGGGCGGGCGCCTCGTGGCCTCGCACGACGGGTACGAGCGCCTGCCGGGGGCGCCCGTCCACCACCGCGAACTCGACCTGGACGCCCGGCGCCTGAGCGTCACCGACCACCTGGAGGGCCAGGGCCGCCACCTCCTGCGCCTGCACCTGCACCTGCACCCCGACTGCGAGGTTCAGCCCGAGGCCCCGTCCGTCTGGCGGGTCGCCTGGCCGGGTGGGGCCCTGCGGGTGCGTTTCGACCCGCGGCTTCAGGTCCGCTGCGGCCAGGGCGAGGACGCTCCCGACACCGGGGACCCCCCGCTCGGCTGGTACTTCCCGCGCTACGGGGCCAGACAGGCCAGCCCGTCCCTGCGCGCCACCCTCACGGCCACGTTGCCCATCACCCTGCACACCACCCTGGAGGTCTTATGAAAGTTGCTGTTTTCGGTCTCGGATACGTCGGAGCGGTCACCGCCGCCTGCCTCGCCCAGCGCGGCCACACCCTCATCGGGGTGGACGTCAACCCCCAGAAGTGCGAGATGATCGCCTCGGGCCGCTCGCCCATCGTGGAAGAAGGTCTGGACGACCTGCTGCTCCAAGGTGTCCAGGCCGGGCGGCTGCGGACCACCACCGACGTGCTGGACGCGGTGCGCGAGGCCGACCTGAGCATCGTCTCGGTGGGCACGCCGAGCCAGCCCAACGGGGCGCTCGACCTCTCGTACGTGTACCGCGTGTGCGAGCAGATCGGGGAAGCCCTCGCCGAGACCGGGCGCCCCCACGTGGTCGTCTTGCGCTCGACCGCGCTTCCCGGCACGACCGAGACCTGCCTCGGCATTCTGCGGGAGGCGGCCCGGGGAACGGACGTCCACGTCGCCTTCAACCCCGAGTTCCTGCGCGAGGGCAGCTCCATCCGCGACTTCGACGCGCCTGCCTACACGATCATCGGCAGCGACGACCCCGTGGCCGAGGCCGCCCTGCGCGAGCTGTACGCGGACGTGCCCGCGCCTTTGATCGTGGTCGCGCCCCGCGTCGCCGAGATGGTGAAGTACACCGCGAACGCTTTCCACGCGCTCAAGATTACCTTTGCCAACGAGATCGGCTTGCTCGCCAAGGCGATGGGCGTGGATGGCCGCGAGGTCATGAACCTGATCGTGCAGGACACCAAGCTCAACATCTCGCCCGCGTACCTGCGCCCCGGCTTCGCCTACGGCGGCTCGTGCCTGCCCAAGGACGTGAGTGCCCTGCTCCACCTCGCCCGCCGCGAGGAGGTCCCGGTGCCCCTGCTCGCCTCCCTGCCGCAGAGCAACCGCAGCCAGATCGAGCGGGTGGCGGAGCAGGTGCTGGCGACCGGCGCCCGGCGCGTCACCGTGCTGGGGCTGGCCTTCAAGGCGGGCACCGACGACCTGCGCGAGAGCCCGGCGGTCGAACTCGTCGAGCGCCTGATCGGCAAGGGGTGTGAGGTTCGCATCCTCGACCGGGCGGTGCAGACCGCCAAGCTCCTCGGCGCGAACAAGGAGTACATCGAGCGCCGCTTGCCCCACGTCTCGCGCCTCCTCACCGACGACCCCGAGGAACTCGTCCACGACGCCCAGGCGGTCGTGGTGACCCAGAACCTCCCCGAGTTCGCGCGCATCCTGGAGGGCGTGGGGCCGGACGTGCCCGTGTTCGACGTGGCGAGCCTGAAGGGAGCGCCCGCGCACCTCCAGGTTCACGGGGTGGCCTGGTGAGCCAGCGCACCGACCCCGGGGCATTCAAGCGCCGGGTCCTGATCGTGGTGGAGAACCTTCCCGTTCCCTTCGACCGCCGAGTCTGGATGGAGGCGACCGCCCTGCGCGACGCGGGCTACCTCGTCTCGGTGATCTGCCCGACGGGCAAGGGGTACGAGAAGCGCTTCGAGACCATCGAGGACATCGCGGTGTACCGCCACTCCCTGCCCCCCGAGAGCAACGCGGGCCTGGGCTTCGTGCGCGAGTACCTGGCCGCCCTGTGGCACGAGACTCGGCTGGCGTGGCGCGTGCGGCGCGAGCGCGGCTTCGACGTCATCCACGCCTGCAACCCGCCCGACCTGATCTTCCTGGTGGCGGCCCCCTTCAAGTTGCTCTACGGCACCCGCTTTATCTTCGACCAGCATGACGTGAACCCCGAGCTGTACATCACGAAGTTCGGGCGTCAGGACCTGCCCTACCGCGCCCTCGTGCTCGCCGAGCGGCTGACCTACCTGCTGGCCGACGCGGTGATCTCCACGAACGAGTCCTACCGCAAGATCGCCCTGACGCGCGGGCGCAAGCGGCCAGGGCAGGTGTTCGTGGTTCGCAGCGCCCCCAGCCTGGAGCGCTTCCGCCCCCGCCCGGGCGGCGAGCGGCACCGGGGCGGCTTCCGGTACCTCGTGGGCTACCTCGGCGTGATGGGGCCGCAGGAGGGGGTGGACTACCTCCTCCACGCCGTGCGCGAGATGGTGGACCGGGGCCGGCGCGACGTGAAGGTCATGCTCATCGGCGGCGGCTCCAGCCTCGCGGACCTCAAGGCTCTGGCCGGGCAGCTCGGGATCGGCGAGTACGTGGAGTTCACCGGGCGCATCCCGGACGACGAGCTTCTCGAACGCCTCACCGCCTGCGACGTGTGCGTGAACCCCGACCCCCTCAACCCCCTCAACGACGTGTCCTCGATGAACAAGATCGTGGAGTACATGTCGCTGGGCAAACCCATCGTGCAGTTCGACCTCAAGGAGGGCCGCGCCTCCGCCGGGGACGCCTCGGTGTACGCGAGGCCCAACGACGCGCAGGCCCTCGCCGACGAGCTCCTCGCCCTCCTCGACGACCCGGAGCGCCGGGAGACGATGGGGGAGACCGGGTTGCGGCGGATGCGCGAGCAGCTCGCCTGGGAGCATCAGGTGCCTACCCTACGCGCGGCCTACGCGCGGGCCCTCGGCACCGGAACGCCTCTGCCCTTGGGACGGCTGGGCTCCGAAGCGGGGTCCTGAGGCCGAACAGAAGCGCCCACGCTCACTCCCTCGGGGCGAGCGTGGGCGGAGTCCGGGCGGATCAGAGCGACTCGCGCAGGATGAGTTCGGTGGGCAGGCCCGTGAAGCCGCCCTCGTTCTCGGGGTCCATCTGGTCGATGAGCTGCCCCGCGAAGTCGCTGAAGTCGTAAGCGATGGTGGTGAGGACCGGGTTGAGGTAGCGCATGATGGGTTCGAGGTTGTCGTGCCCCGCGAGCCCGAGGTGGTCACCCAGCCGCGGCCCGGAGCCGTCCACGGTGAGCTGCCACATGAGCTGCCGGATCGTCATGTCCGAGTAGCCGAGCAGCGCGACCCGCTGGCTTCCGCCCTTCTGAAGGCAGCGCACCTCTTCCGTCAATTCCTGAATGATGCCCTCCACCCCGAGCCGGGGACGACGTTCCAGGGCGCCCGGCGTCTCGGCCAGAACCGTGAGCAGGGTGGCGGCGGCGAACATCTCCTGGCCGTGCAGGGCCTCGACCGCCCGCGCGAGGTCGAGGTCGGAGTGCAGCCACAGCCTCAGCCGCGGTTGCTGACGGCTGCTCGCCAGCGCGCGGGCCATGCCTTCCAGCCGGGCGCTCGCCGCCCAGCGGTGCTCGCTGTAGTAGCCCAGGTGGAGCACGTCGTAGCCCTGCTCCAGGGCGCGGTGGGTCAGCCGCTCATAGGCCTCCGTCCAGTCGGGCGCCACGCTGGGCAGCCGCTCGTGGTGACCGATCAAGACCGCCTGCCGCCCCGCCGCTCGCAGCGCCGCCGCCTGCTGATCGGTGCGCGGCCCCTCCCACAGCACCACCAGGCTGGTGATGCTCGACTGCGCGATGTCGGGCAGCAGCCGCTCCTGCGGAATGGGCGTGATCACCGGATACAGGCCCCGCTCGGTCACGACTTCCGTGAGCGCCCGGATCATCGCCGCATGGTACGGGCTCGACAGTTGCGTCATCTCGGGGCAGATGGCCACGATGGTGCTCTGCTGGGTGCGCCGCGCCTGCGCTACCGGGTCGGGCGTGTATCCCATCCGGGCCGCCTCCCGCTCGATGGCCTGCAACACCTCGGGCCGGACGAGGTGCCGCGCCTCGGGCCGGTACGCGCGGTTTACCGTCGCCACCGAGGTTCCGGCGGCCATCGCCACCCGGTCGCGCACCGTCACCGTGTAGCGCAGCTCGCTCGCACTCGCCGCCACCCGGTCTTGCACCTCGGGGAACACGTCGCCGCGCATGGCGAGCGCCGCCCGCACCTGTTCGGTCGTCAACCCGGCGTGGTGGGCGATGCGCTCCACGTCCCGATTGGAAATGGATTTCTTCAAACTGGCCCCCGCCGGTGCCTGACGCACCCCATTCGTGTGAGTTTCGGATACAGTGGGAGAGAACCTCAACCCATTCGGACGCCGCAGGACGGCGGTCGGTATCGTGTGGCTTCTGCCCCGTCAGAGGCACCGCAGCACAGGATTGAGCGTACTTCATTCCCGATGGAATGTGAAATATGAAACTCTCACGACGCGTCAGGTCTGACGAGCTTAATCAGCTTTTATCTAGTCTTTATGAGGGCGTTTGACGAAGACAAGGGAGTAGCAGGTCCTTCTCCACCCCCCTGTCTAATCTTCGATTCTCAACTGATCACGACTGGTGCGAATAGTCGGTCCTGCTCGGCGCGGAGCGCCACGGCCAGCGAGCCCTGCGGCAACTCCACGTCGTCGTACGTGAGCACCTGATCCCGGGAGACGGCCCGGCGCAGACGGCAGCCCACGGCGAGGCCCATCGGCAGGAGACGTTGCGCGGCCACCACATCTGCGTTCTCACACTGACCATAGGTGTGGTAGCCGCCCAGGGCGTCGATCACCGTCCCGGCGGGCAGGTCGGTCTTCGCCGTGGCGATCACGTCCACGGTCGGGGCGCCGAGCGGCTGCAACACCGCGTCCCCGAACAGCACCACCCGCGCCGCCGAGAGGGGCACCTCGAAGTGGCAGAGGTGATAGGGCGTGTAAAAGGAGTAGAGCGGCCCTTCGCCCAGCTTGTAGAGGTTGAGATAGTGGCGCTGCTTGGGATCGTCGTGGGTGGCGAGCACGAACACGCCGGGGCCCGGCTTGCTGCCCACCGTGTAGTCCACCACCCCGCCCAGGCGCCGCAGCTCGTCCACGTCGTACATCTTCGTCAGCTCGTCCACGTGACCGGGGAACTCGGTGCCGCGCATTCCGCGCTTTTCCACCCGCATCCCGGTTCCGTTCGCCACGATGGCCTGTTCGAAGGAAATCTTGGTGCCGTCCGCGAAGCTCGTCACCATGTGGACGTTCTGGCCCCAGCGCTCGGCGAAGGCCTTTTGCGTCGTCGGCGTGCGGTAGGGGTCTTGCAGGCCCTTGATGTTCCCGCACACCAGCGGCGTCAGGCCGATGCTCTTCACGAAGCGGTAGAGGTTCGCCTGCACGCCCGGCTGGTCTCCGTCCGCCGCCGTCAGGATCACGCCCGCCGCGTCCGCCCGGCGCTTGAGGAGCGGCCCCACCGTCGCGTCGAGTTCGGCGTTCATCGTCACCATGTGCCGCCCGTGGGCGATGGCCTCCAGGGTCACCTGCGCCCCGAACTCCACGTCGCCCGTCACGTCGATCACGCAGTCGACCTGCTCTGAGCGGCACAGCAGCAGCGCGTCCTGGGCTACGGCGGGCTGGCCGCGGCGAATCGCGTCTTCAAGCTGTTCCTGCGTCTCCACCCGCACGAAGTCGGTGCGTCCCGCCTCCGTGTATGCCCGCTCGGCGGCGGCCACATTGCGGTTGGAGACGGCGACGAGCTCCATCCCCGGCACCGAGTTGATGATCTGGTTGGCGACGCCCCGGCCCATGAACCCGGCGCCGATCATCGCCACCTTCACCGGGCGCCCCTCGGCCTCCCGGTGGCGCAGGGCGGTATCCACGATAATCATGTTGTCACCCCTTCACGCTCAGAGAGCAGCGTCCACGCCTGGTCCTTCGCCGAGATTACCGTCACCGGCATCGGCCACTCGATGCCGAGCACAGGGTCGTCGTGGCGCAGCCCGCGCTCGTAGCCGGGGGTGTACGCCTCGCTCACCTGATACACGACCTCCGCCCCGTCGGTGAGGGCCTGGTAGCCGTGGGCGAACATCTCGGGGACGTACAGCGCGCGGCGGTTCTCGGCGGTCAGCTCGACCGCGATGTGCTGGAGGTAGGTGGGCGAGCCTTCCCGCAGGTCCACGATCACATCGAGGATCGCGCCCCGCGTGCAGCGCACGAGCTTCGTCTCGGCGGCGGGCGGAAGCTGGTAGTGCATCCCGCGCAGCGTGCCCGCCTTGTGGTTGTAGCTGAGGTTCGCCTGCACGACTTCCACCTTCAACCCGTGCGCCGCGAACTCGTCCTGCGAAAAGGTGCGCGCGAATCCCCCGCGCTTGTCCTCGCGGACCTCCAGGTCGATGATGAAGGCACCCTTCAACTTCGTCTCAGTGAAGATCACGCGCCCCTCCCTTCGAGGACGGGCTGGGGCACCGGGGTGGCCTTCCAGTAGAAGTCGTGGTCGATCTGCTCGGTGCGCAGCAGGTATTCGAGCTGCTTGAGCCGGGTGTAGCCGCGCGACTCGAAGTCGGAGGCCTGGAGGTCAATACGCTCGAAGAGGGCGGCGAGTTGCTGGGCGCCGCGCCGGGCGTCCCACGCACAACGGAAGTTCGGCAACGCCGCGTGAATCTTGTCGAAGTTCACCCGGTAGCTGCGGTTGTCCGCCCCGTTCTCGCCGAACGACAGCTTGCATCCGGGAAATGCCTCCGCCACGATCTCCGCAATCTCGCGCACCCGGTAGTTCTGCTGGGTGCTGCCCACGTTGAAGGCCTCGTTGTGGACGGCCTCGCGCGGGGCCTCCAGGACCTCGATGATCGCCTGCCCGATGTCGAGCGCGTGCACCAGGGGCCGCCAGGGCGTGCCGTCGGAGGTCATCCGGATTTCCCCCGTCGTGCGCGCCAGCCCGCTGAGGTTGTTGAGCACGATGTCGAAGCGCATCCGGGGCGAGGCGCCGAAGGCAGTGGCATTTCGCAGGTAGGTCGGCGTGAAGCTGTCGTCCGCCATCTCCCGCAGGTCGCGCTCGACGAGCACCTTGCACTCGGCATAGGCGGTCTGGGGGTTCACGTCCGAGGTCTCGTCCACGAAGTCCGCCCCGCCCACCCCGTACACGCTGCACGAGGACATGTAGACGAAGCGGGTGACCCCCGCCGCCTTGGCGAGCTTCGCCAGCCGGACCGAGCCCGCGTGGTTGATGTCGTAGGTGATGTTGGGCAACAGTTGCCCGAGGGGATCGTTCGACAGCTCGGCCATGTGGACGACGGCCTCCACACCCTCCAGGTCCTGGGCCGTGATCTGCCGCAGGTCCTTGCCCAGGGTCAGCGCGGTCGTGTCGGTCCCGTTGTAGAGCCAGCCCGCCTTGTAGTAGCCGGTGTCCACGGCGACGACCGTGTGACCGCGCCGCAGGAGTTCGGGGGCGAGCAGGGAGCCGAGGTAGCCCTCGGTGCCGGTGACGAGAATCTTCATGCGAGCACTCCTTCGGCGCCGAGCCCTTTGACGGGGACAGGCTTGAGGTGGGCGGGGGCCTGAACCCGCGCGGCGATGGTCTTCCCGATCTCCAGAGATGACGTGGCGGCGGGGGAGGGCGCGTTGCAGACGTGCAGGGCGGCGGGCGCGTCGATCAGCAGGAAGTCGTCCACCAGCTTCCCGTCGGGGGTGAGGGCCTGCGCGCGCACTCCGGCCTCGCTGGGGATGACGTCATTCTCCGTCACCTCGGGGATGAGGGCCTGGAGGCTGCGCACGAAGGCGGGCTTGGAGAACGAGCGCCACATTTCCTTGGCCCCCTCGCCCACGTTCTTACGCGCGAGTTGCAAGAAGCCCGAGTAGCCGAGCGCGTCGCCGAGGTCGCGCAGGTCCACCTTCGTCTTGTGGTAGCCCTCGCGCGCGAAGGCGAGCACCGCGTTCGGCCCCGCATGGACCGAGCCGTCGATCATGCGGGTGAAGTGCACCCCCAGGAAGGGGAAGTCGGGGTTGGGCACCGGGTAGATCAGGTGCTTGACGAGATGCCGCTTCTCCGGGCGCAGCTCGTAGTACTCGCCCCGGAAGGGCACGATACGGCAGCCCGGGTCCGAGCCCGCCATCCGCGCGATTCGGTCGCTGTGCAGCCCCGCGCAGTTCACGAGGTAGTGGGTGGCGAAGGGCCCCGCGTTCGTCTCGATGCGGTAGCCGCGCTCGTCGCGGTGCAGGGCCTCCACCCGGGTGCCCAGCCGAATCTTGCCGCCGCGCCCCTCCACCTCGCGGGCGAGGGCGAGGCAGACCTCGGTGTAGTCCACGATGCCCGTGCTGGCGACGTGCAGGCCCGCGAGCGCCTCGACGTGGGGCTCGATCTCCCGCACCTCCTCGGCGTTCAGGGAGCGCACGGGCAGCCCGTGTTCCCCGGCGCGCAGCCGCAGTTTCTCCAGGCCGGGCAGCTCCCCCTGGCGGGTCGCCACGATCACCTTGCCGCAGCGGTCGTAGGGGATGCCGTGCTCGTCGCAAAACTCGGGGATGCTGACGTTTCCGGCCTGACACAGCCGCGCTTTGAGGCTGCCGGGCGCGTAGTAGATGCCGCTGTGGATCACGCCCGAGTTGCGCCCCGTCTGGTGGCGGGCGAGGGCCTCTTCTTTCTCCAGCACCAGGATCAGGGCGTCGGGGTAGCGCTGGCCCAGCGCATAGGCGGTGGCGAGGCCGACAATGCCCCCGCCGATGACCGCGAAGTCGTATCTCACGCTCTCACCACGTCTTCCAGGGGGCCTTGCCCGCCTTCCAGAGGTCTTCGAGGTAGTGCTTGTCGCGCAACGTGTCCATCGGCTGCCAGAAGCCGGGGTGGCGGTAGGCGGCGAGCTGGCCGTCGTGGGCGAGGCCCTTGAGGGGTTCGGCCTCCCAGGTCGTCTGATCCCCGTCAATGTAGTCGATCACGCCGGGCTCGAGCACGAAGAAGCCGCCGTTAATCCAGCCGCCGTCGCCGTCGGGCTTTTCCTGGAAGGCGGTGACGGTGCCGCCGTCCTCGATGTTCACGGCGCCGAAGCGGCCCGGGGGCTGCATCACCGTCATGGTGGCGAGCTTGCCGTGGCTGCGGTGAAACTCGATGGTCCCGCTGATGTCCACGTCCCCCACCCCGTCGCCGTAGGTAAAGCAAAAGCTCTCGTCGCCCAGGTAGTGCCGCACCCGCTTGAGGCGCCCGCCCGTCAGGGTGTCCTCGCCGGTGTCCACCAGCGTGACGCGCCAGGGCTCGGCCTGGTTGCACAGGTAGGTGGCGTTTTGGGTGCGCATGTCGAAGGTCACGTCGGACATGTGCAGGAAGTAGTTGGCGAAGTACTCCTTGATCATGTGCTGCTTGTAGCCGCACAGGATGATGAAGTCGTTGACCCCGTGGGCGGAGTAGATCTTCATGATGTGCCACAGCACGGGGCGGCCCCCGATCTCGACCATCGGCTTGGGGCGGGTGGTGCTCTCTTCGCTGATGCGGGTGCCCAGGCCCCCGGCGAGGATGACGGCTTTCATGCGTGGCCCCCGGTCAGGCGGGCGGGTCGGGTGTGGGTCATGGACAGGCTCTCCTTTGAACTCTCGTCGTGGCGGCAGAATGTGAGGGGGCTGTGACAGAGGCTGGCGCACAGTCGGGCCGGAGGTGCCGGCCTCCGGGAGAACGTGTGGGTCCGGTCTGCGCCGCTCATGGCCGCATCTTGCCGCACCCCGTTTCTGAGCAACGGCTGATCACTTGGCGGGCCTGAGCATGATGGGGAACGCCCCGCCAGGGGGAAGGAGTCTTCGTGCGCAGAGTCTGGAAGGCGCAGCGGTTCTCGCGCTCACCGCCCGGTCCCTCCCGCAGCGCCCCCGCCCAGAAGTCCGTGACCTCGCCGCATGACCCTTCCCACCCGCTCTCGCCGCCCAGGAGGACCAGCCCCCATGCCCCCGATGAATGACGACCTCGATCTCTCCCGTCCCCTGCGGGCCCTCAAGCGCTTCGCGTGGCTCGTGTTGCTGCTCTCCCTGGCCGCCGGGGCCGTCACCTACCTGCTCTCCAGCCGTCAGACCCCGGTTTACGAGGCCAAGACCCTGATCCTCTCGGCGGGCGGCCAGAGCAACAACCCGGCGCTCAACCCCAACACCGTCAGCCCCCCGCCCCTGCCCGCCGGGGCCATCGAGGGGGCGCTGCAAAGCGAGAACGTGCTCGGCGTGGTGCGCCGCCGCCTGGCAGAGGTGCCCGAGCTGACCCGCGCCCAGCGCATCGTGCTCGCCGACCGCCTCGCCCAGGACATCGCCAGTGGCCGGGGGCGGGTCTTCGACGTGACGGGTCAGCCCGACATCTACGGCAACGGTACCTACACCCTCAGCGCCGTGCACCGGGACCCGGTGGTGGCCGCGCGGCTGGCGAACCTCGCCGCCGAGACGCTCGTGGACTGGGACGCCCAGCGCGGGCTTGTGAAGGTCAACGCCGCCATCACCGGGCTGCGCACGCGGCTGGCCGATGTCGAACGCCGTCTGGCGGCGGCGGGGCCGGTGGGGGGCACGCCGACCAGCCTGCAACAGACCCTGCTGGCCCAGCGGGCCAACCGCCTCGACGCCCTGAACAACCTGACGGCCCTGCGTGAGACGGTGGTGGGTTCGCTGAGCGTCGTCGCCCCCGCCGCCGTGCCCCTCCAGCCGGTCGCGCCCAAGCCGCTGCGCAACGCCCTGCTCGTGGGGGCGTTCGTCCTGCTGCTGCTCAGCGCCCTGCTGGTGGTCTGGTCCTCGGTCAACCGCATGGTGGCCTCCGACGCCGACCTCAAGCTCCTTAACCTGCGCCTGCTCGGCGAGGTGCCCCGCGTGCGGATGCTGCGCCGCGGCCAGTCGCTGCTCGTGGCGCTCAGGCAGGGCCGCTGGTCGGACAGCGTGGCCTTCCTCGCCGCCGGGATCAAGAGCGTCTTGCCCAAGGGGGACCGCAGGCCGCCCGTCTTGCTCGTGACCTCGCTGTTCAGCGGCGACGGCAAGTCGAACATCAGCGCCGCCATCGCCGACGCCCGCGCGGCGAGCGGTGACCGGGTGCTGTTGATCGACGCGGACCTGCGCCGCCCCACCCAGGCGAGCATCTGGCAGGCCGGGGCCCAGACGGCGGAGTGGGTGGACCTGCCCGGCGCCGTGCCCTTCCCCGGCGAGGAGAGCCGCGACCTGCAAGGCGCCCTGGCGCGGCCCGTGACCGCGCAGGCCCGCCGGTTGCGGGACAACCTGCACCTGCTCGCCCCCGCGCCCGGCGTCCACGCCCAGACCCAGGCCCACCTCCCGGCGGAGGCCTTCCGCGAGGCAATGATGCAGTGGGGCGCCGGGTACGACCTGATCGTGGTGGACGGCCCGCCCGCGCTCGCCGTGGCGGACCCGCTGGTGCTCGCGCCCCACGCGGCGGGTGTGCTGCTCGTGCTGGAGGCGGGGCGCGCCTCGGTCGCCAGCGTGCAGCGCGTGCTCGACGCCCTGCTGCTGGTGAATGCGAACGTGCTCGGCGTGGCGCTGAACAAGGTCAACCCGCGCGGCCAGGTGGCCCGCTACGGGTACGGGTACGCCCGCCGCTCCACTCCGGCCACGGCTCCCAAGCCCGAGTCGAGGGTGCTGTGAGTGACCCCCACGTGAGCGGGGCCGTGCCCGCCGAACGTTCTCCTCGGCGCGCCCTTCCCGGCGCGGGAGCGTAGGTTTCATGGAAGAGCGTGGGTCGGACCGGCGCGGTTTTCTGGGGAACCTCGCGGCCCTGTTCGGGGTGCAGGCGGCAACGTACGTGCTTCCCCTGCTCACCACGCCCTTCCTGGCCCGCGTGCTGGGGCCGACCGCGCTGGGCCTGCTGGTGTTCGCGCAGGCGTTCGGGGGCCTGCTGGGGCTGCTCGTGCAGTACGGCTTCGACCTCTCCGCCAACCGCGAGGTGGCCCGCGCGCGCGGCGACTCCGCCCGGCTGGCGGGGCTGCTGTCGGGCGTCATGAGCGCCAAGCTGCTGCTGACGCTGCCTGCCGTGGCGCTCGCCCTCCTCGCCTCGGTGACCGTGCCCTCGCTGCGCGCCCACCCCGACCTCCTCTGGGCGAGCGTCTTCGCGGCCCTCGCGCAGTCCTCGAACCTGATGTGGTACTTCGTGGGCCTGGAGCGCGCGGGCGTGGCCTCCACCCTGGACGTGATCGCCAAGGTGATCGCCACGGTGGGGCTGTTCGTCTTCGTGCGCGGGCCGCAAGACGCGTGGTGGATTCCTGCCCTCCAGGGGGGCGCGGCCCTGGTGTCGAGCCTCCTTGCCCTGTGGCTCGCGCACCGCGAGGTGCCGATGCTGCGTCCTTCCCTGGGGCGCGCGCTCACCTCGCTGAGGATGGGCTGGAGCATGTTCTTATTTTCGGGGGCGGCGGTTTTGTCCACCACGGGGAGTGCGTTCTTGCTGGGGCTTTTCGTGGAGCCCCGGTTGCTGGGGTACTACAACGGCGCCGACCGCATCGCGCGCGCCGCCCAGGGCCTGCTGCAACCGCTGACCCGGGCGCTCTATCCCCGCTTCAGCCGGATCGCGCACGGGAGCCGGGCGGAGGCGCGGGCCCTGTTGCCCGTCAGCGTCCGGCTGGTGGGGGGGGTGGGGCTGATCCTGTGCCTGGCGGTCGCGCTCGGCGCGCCGTTGTGGGTGAGGGTGCTCCTGGGGCCCGAGTTCGCCCCCTCGGTTCCGGTGCTGCGGGTCCTCGCGCTGCTCCCGCTGGTGATCGGGCTCAACCTGTCGCTGGGCATCCTGTGGCTGCTGCCGCTGGGGCTCGACCGGCCCTTCAACACGGCGATCATCGGGGGAACGGTGCTGGGCGCGCTCCTGATCGTCGTGCTCGCCCCAACCTACGGGTTGATCGGCACGGCGGCGGCAGTCGTCCTGGGCGAGACCGTGGTCCTCGCGGGGCTTGCCCTGGTGTGCCGCCACACCCTGCGCACCCGCCTGAAGGTGGAGAACGTGGAGGTCGAACGTGCATCTGTCGCGCCGTAAAGTGGAGTTCTGGCTGCACGCGGGCTTATTCAGCCTGTACCTGGGCACGCTGTCTTTGCTCGGGCTGGCCGAACGCCTGAACGAGACGCTCGGGAACCTCGCCCAGGTGGGCCTGCTGGGCCTGACCCTGTTGCTGCTGATCGTCACCGTCTTGCGGACCCGGCGCGTTCCGATGTTCGGTCTCGTGCTGTTGGGGCTCTTGCCTTACGCGCACTACGCCTTTTTCTGGGCGACGGGCGAGTCGACCGCCGGGGCCTTCATCTACCTGTACAAATTCGGCGGCTTTCTCCTCGCCCCCTTCGTGTGGTGGTGGGCACGCCGTCACGACGACGGGCAGGTCGAGCGCGTCGTGATGCTGCTGGCCCTGGTCGCCGCGGTGCGGGCGCTGCTCGCCTTCGCCCTGCCCGGTTTGCACCCTGGGGCGGCGGGTGGGGGGGGCTCGGCCTTCGCGGACGACTTCAGCATCTACGAGCGGGTGGGGGGCCTCGCCCGGGTCTTTTACCCCGGGATGGCCCTGGTGTTCCTCGGGCTGCTCATGTCGCTGGAAAACGCGCTGTCGGGCCGGGTCAGTCGGCTGTGGCCGGAGGTCTTCAAGGTGGGCCTGTTCTTCGCGGCCCTGCTCGTGACGTTCTCGCGCGGCACGATCATCTTCGCCGTGCTGCTGACCGTGCTGTACGTCCTCGTGCGGGTCTTGCAACGTCCCGTCGCGCAGTTTCGCCTCGCCCGGATCGCGCTCGGCGGCGTCGTCGTGCTCGGCGCCCTCACGCTGGTGTTGTCCTTCTCGTCGCTCGGCGCCTCGCTGGGCGACTCGCTCTCGGGTCTGCAACGCTCCGACCGCCTCACCCTCGACCGCGCGAACATCACCTGGCGCGAGCGGCAGGTGGACCTGGCCTTCAGCCTCGTGAACACGGACGCGGAGCGGGTGTGGGGGGTGGGCACGAACACCCTGATCCCGAGCAACCCGGATCTGCTGATCGGCGCCACCAACGACTTGCACTACTCGTACCACTCGATTCTGTGGACCTTCGGCTACGTGGGGCTGGGGCTGCTGGTGGCGTTCGGCATCGTGCAGCCGCTCGTGAGGGCCCTGTGGGCCCGGGGGCGCTGGGTGCTGCCCTTCGCCTTCACCACCCTCTTTATCGCCCTGGTGGGCGGCTACACCATCGTGTTCACTTCTCCCGACTGGAACTTCATGGTGGGGCTGTGCGCGGCGTACCTGAGTGCCCGCGCCGCCCGCCCGCAGCGCGTCTCGTCCCCCGAGACCCCCGACCTCCAACCCGCGTGAATCCACGTTTCCTTTTCCCCCGAGGCCGCTCATGAACCACCCTCCCGTCACCATCGTGCTCATCAACTACAACGGCTGGCGCCTCACCGACGCCTGCCTGGACTCCCTGCGCCGCCTCGACTACCCGGCCTTCCAGGTCGTGGTGGTGGACAACGGCTCCACCGACGACTCGCTCGCCCGGCTGCGTGAGCGCTGGCCGGACCTCGACCTCGTGGAGATCACGCCGAACGTGGGCTTCACCGCCGCGAACAACGTGGGGGCCCGGCGCGCCCTGGAGCAGGGGGCCGAGTACGTCTGGTTCCTGAACAACGACACGCTCGTGGACCCGCCTGCCCTGAGCTCCCTGGTCTCGACCCTGGAGGCCGGGCCGCGGGTGGGCGCGGCGGCCTCGGTGCTCTACGACATGGACCCGCCCGAACGGGTGCAGTGCTGGGGCGGCGGCTTCGTACGGCTGTGGGGCGGCGTCGCCGACGGTTACTTCGGCCCGGTGCCTCAGGAGCGGCTGCACTTCCTGAGCGGCACGAGCTGGCTGGTCCGCCGCACGGTGCTGGAGCGGCTCGGCCTGTTCGACGAGGGCTTTTTCATGTACTGGGAGGACGCCGACTTCAGCTTCCGGCTGCGCGCCGCCGGGTGGCAGCTCGCGGTGGCGCAGGGGTCGCGGGTCTGGCACATCGGCAGCGCGAGCATGGGAGAGGGCAACTCCCGGACCCACAAGAGCGAGACCTTTGAGCTGAACTTCACCCGCAGCGCCGTGCGCTTTTTCCGCAAGCACGCTCCTGTTCCCCTGGTGCCGCTGCTCGCGGGGCCGGGCTTCCACCTCGCCAAACGGGTGCTGCGCGGGCAATGGGGGCGCGCGCGCGCCGTGGCCCGGGGCGCCTGGGAGGGCTTCGCGCAGCCCAACGTCAAAACCACCGCTACCGCGACGAGTGGCCGCCTCTTCACGCCGCGGTCTGGCTCCCCCCGGGTGCCGGGCGACTGAGGCCGGGAAGGACCCTGCCCGGGGTCCGGGCCACCGACGCACACCGCGCCGAACGTGGGCGCCCGTCAGGAAGGGCGTCCACGTCGTTTGTGGGGCGAGTCCCCCCGTTCCCCTCCCCTTGAGCAACCGTGGCTCAGGTCGCAGGAAATCGATACTGACCGTGTCGCGGGTGCGGCGTCTTTGGCGAGCGACTCCCCGAGCGTTCCCAGCCCGCGTCAGGCCCCACGTCTGTCCCCAGACGGGTCCCGGCGTGCGTCCAGGTGGTCACGGCATCCTCCGAGGTGAACATGAATTTGCAGCACGGCAGACAGAAACGGCCCACCGCTCCCCATCAGGGCCGCCGCGCGGGGTGGACCCTGCCCCGGTCCCCGGAGGGGCGACCATGCATTTCCTGAGGGTGGTGCTGGGCTGGATTCTGGTCTTCACGCTCGCCCTGGGCGCCGTGCTGTGGTACGTGGACCCGCGCGGGCAGTTCGGGGGAGGGCGCTTTCCGACCGTCACGCTGGACGCCCGCCGCCAGAAGATGGACCTCTTCCGGACCTTCGAGGCGCAGGCGCCGGTCGAGGGTCTGATTCTGGGGTCCAGCCGCACCATGAAGCTCGACCCGGCGGTCTTCAGCGAGCGGACGGGCCTGCGTTTTTTCAACTTCACGGTGGACGCGGCCAAGGCCGAGGACTACCTCTCGATCTACCGCTGGGCGAGGGCGCAGGGGGCGCCCATCCGGCGGGTTATGCTCGGCCTCGACGTCGAGGCGCTGCACGACGACAACATGTACTTCACCAATTTCCGCCACAACCCCGAGCTGCGGCGGATGCTGAGCCAGGGGCAGGGAGGCGCCGCGCTCGTCGGCGTGTCGGCCAGCGTAAGCCGCTTCAAGGACATGTTCACCGTGGACTACCTGCGCGACACCTTGCGGGTGGTCGCGTCGGCGGCGCGCTCGGAGGAACGGGTGCCCTTCATGCAGTTCACGGCCAACGGCTACCTGCACTACCCGGGCCGCGAGCAGCAGCGGGCTGCCGGGACCTTCGACCTCACGCGGGAGGTGAGCGCCTGCCTGCCGGGCTACCTCAGCATCTACGGGGGGATGCGCTCACTCTCGCCCCAGCGCTGGGGCTACATCGAGACGCTCGTGCGCGAGGTGCAGCAGGGCGGCGGAGAGGTCGAGATCTGGATTTCCCCGCTTCACCCGGCCACCACCGAGCTGCTCGCCAGCCAGACGCGCTACACGGCGCTCCTCGCCGAGACCCGCGCCGCCCTGGAAGGACTCAGCCGCCGCACGGGGGTGACGGTGCGCGACTACGCCTCGCCCGAGCGCTTCGGCAGCAACGCGCAGGACTGGTACGACTGCGCGCACATCGACAACAGAGGCGCCGAGCTGCTGAGCAGCCGCCTGCTCGGCGAGGGAGAGGACACGTCCGGAACGGGCCGCCCCACCTCGTCTCTCAAGACGCCGCTGACCGCCGAGGGGAGCCCGAATGGTCTTTAATTCCGACATCTTCCTCTTCGCTTTCCTCCCCATCGTCTTCGCGCTGTTCTGGCTGCTGCGGGAAAAACAGGCCCGCTACATCCTGCTCACCATTAGCGGGTACATCTTTTACGGGTACTGGGACTGGCGCTTTTGCTTCCTGATGCTGTTTTCCAGCCTGGTGAGCTTCGGCTCTGGCCTGATGATCCAGCGGGCCCAGGAGCAGAGGACCAAGCGGGCGTGGATGATCGGCACGATCTGCGTCGACCTCGCGCTGCTGGGCTTTTTCAAGTACTACAACTTCTTCGCCGAGAGCCTGCACGCCGTCGACCCCGCCATCGCGCCGCCCCTCCTGAACATCATCTTGCCCATCGGCATCAGCTTCTACACCTTCCACACGATCTCGTACGTGGTGGACGTGGCGGCGGGCCGGGTGCGGGCGACGGGCAACATCTTCGAGTACCTGACGTACGTCAGCCTCTTTTCCCAGCTCGTCGCCGGGCCCATCGTGCGCTTCCGGCAGATCGAGGCCGACCTCGAGCGCATCGACAAGCCGCCCCAGACCGATCAGATGGCGCTCGGCGTGGGCTTTTTCGCCGTCGGGTTGATCAAGAAGGTGATCATCGCCGACACCATCGCGCGCATGGTCGATCCCATGCTCGCCAACCATGAAAACCTCTCCATGCTGGGGGCGTGGATGGCGGCGCTGGGGTACACCTTCCAGCTCTACTTCGACTTCAGCGGGTACTCGGACATGGCGGTGGGCCTCGGTTACCTCTTCGGCATCCGCATTCCGCAGAACTTCAACGCGCCCTACCGGGCACTCGGCATAGGTGACTTCTGGCGGCGCTGGCACATCAGCCTGTCGAGCTGGCTGCGCGACTACCTCTACATCAGCCTGGGCGGCAACCGCAAGGGACCCACGCGCACGAACGTCAACCTGATCATCGTGATGCTCCTCGGCGGGCTGTGGCACGGGGCGAACTGGACCTTCGTGATCTGGGGGGCGTACCACGGCCTCCTGCTGGTGATCGACCGCGCCCTCCAGCCCTGGCTCACGCGCTGGCCGCCCCTGCTCTACCGCTGGTCCACCTTCCTCCTCGTGATCATCGGCTGGGTGTTCTTCCGCGCCGAGAGCCTGCCGATGGCCCTCGACTGGCTGGGTAAGATGGTGGGCATCGGCACCGGCAACGGCGACGTGCCCCAGACCCTGATGGTGATGTGCGTGCTGTGTTTCGTGGCCGTGAACACCCTGCCCGAAACCTGGGACATCCGCTTTCCCAAGACGGTGCGCTGGGCCCCCGTGTACGCCCTGAGCCTGCTCCTCGCCTACCTCTTCATGAACGGCGCGAACAGCACCTTCCTCTATTACCAGTTCTGACCGGCCCCCTTTGTCCCCCTCCCCACGCCGAGTCCTGTGCGTGGGGAGACCTTTGTCGGGCCCGCAGCCCAGGAACCGGGCTACGGCTGAGTTACCGTCGCTCATTTCGGTGCCGTCTTACACTTCGGGGAAGCGAGAGAACCACTAGGAGGGAGGGCGAGGCTTCAGGTGTCGCCTCGCCGACCCGCTCAAGTCGAGGGAGTCCCGACTCCCGTCTGCCCCGGCCTTGCCCGGAAAGAAGGTCAACCGTGAAAAACTTCCGAATCCTCGCGCTCGTCACCGGCGTCTCGCTCCTGCTGGCCGCCTGTAACGGCACCCGGACCCCCTCGGCGGTGGCGACCGTCGAGGTCACGGCCCCGAGTGACCTCAACGTGAAGCTGAACGACACGGCCACGACCACGCGCTTCACCGCCGTCGCCAAGGCCCAGGACGGCAGCGTCCTGACGGGCAAGACCGTGACGTGGGAGTCCAGCAACCCGGACGTGGCGAGCATCGACGCCAACGGGGTGGTGACGGCCAAACACTTCGGGGAGACGACCATCAGAGCCATGGTGGACGGGGTGGCGGGCAACAGGACGGCCACCCTGCGGACGTACGGCCTGGAGGTCTTCGCGGGCATCCGTGACGGCGGCTCCGACACCGCGATGTTCTTCCGTTACCGCACGAAGACCGGGCGCAATCCGGCCCAGGTCAGCTTCACCGTGACTGGCCCGGCGGGCTGGGGCGGCGGTCAAAGCCCAGCGTTCGCTCCCGCCGTGTCGACCTATTTCCCCAACGGGGACGGTACGGGCCTGCACTGGTTCGAGTTCGGCTGGACCAAGACGGGGACCCTCCCGGCGGTGATCGGCGACTACGCGGTGAGGTTCAACGTCGACGGCGAGGAGTGGGTCTCCTCTGCCCGGATCACCTCGCTCACAAACTCGTCGGCCCAGCCCACCAACATCCGGGTGACGAAGTACGACGGCTCGTCCGTCACAGCCGCGTGGGACGACGTGACGCCGGGGGGAAGCTACCTCGCCGAGGTGATCGGCTTCCAGCCGCCCCTGTACGTCAAGAACGCCGCGGCGGTCATCCCGGCGCCCGGCCTGACGCCCGGCAACACGTCCTACGTCGCCGTCCACGCGCTGAGCCTCGACACCACCGCCCCCGTCACCACCGTCTTGCCCGGGGGGCAGTTCGACGTCCGGTTCAACGTGGGGGCCTTCACCCCCTGAGCCCCGGCGTCCGGATCAGGGGCGAGACCGCTTCCAGGCGAAGGGGAGCGGTCTCGCCCCTTCGGCGCGGGGCATACGCGGGTCCGGCCCCGGCCTGGAAAGCTGGCCGTCCCCGGGACGCAAGTTCCTCATCGGAAAACGTGAGAAACTTCTCAGGCGTATTGTCGCGCTCCAAGCTCCCCCTGTGTCCAAGCCTAACCCTGGAGGCCCTGCATCCCCATGCCGAATTCCACACCACCACATTCCTCGTCACGCCGCGCCCCCCCCGCCCGCTCGACTGCCGCCCGCACCCTGCGGGTGCTCGGCGGATTGATCGCGGGAGGCGCCCTGCTGTTCCAGACGGGCCAAAGCGCGCCGGACCCTTCCCAGTGGCCACTGGAGGCCGAGGGAGCGCAGGGGCCGGACAACCAGCCGCTGCCCACCCAGCCGGGAGCGGGCGCCGCCTGGGTCCTGTCCGAACGCGCCGCCAGCGGCGGCCAGGCCGTGATGCTCGCCAGCAACGGGGGTACCGTGCGGCAGCTTCTCCCCGACCACCTGAGGCCGGGCACCTATACCGTGAGTCTGCGTGCCCGCGGCGAGGCGTTCGAGGGCTGGCCCACCGTCGAGTTGCGCCTCGACGGGCGCCGGGTCGCCACCGCCACCGTGCAGGGGGAGGCCTACTCGACGCAAGTCCTCGCGGAGGTCGATCTGCGCCCTGGGCAGCGCCTCGAAGTCGTGTTCGTGAACGACGCGTACGGCGGCGCGCGCACCAAGGACCGCAACGCCGTCGTGGACCGCCTCGACCTCACCCCGCTCGTGGCGGCGGCCCCGCCCGCCTCCGCCGAGAATGTCCTGAACGTGAAGACCTTCGGGGCCAAGGGCGACGGCGTGACCGACGACTCGGCGGTCCTCGCGCGGATCGGCAATGCGGGCGGGAAGAACATCTACTTCCCGCCCGGCACCTACTTGCTGCGCCGCCCCGTTCGCCTCGACGGCCTGAAAAATCAGGTCGTCTACGGCTCCGGCGCCACGCTGCGGGCGAGCGACGACTTCACGCCCGTCGAGGACCGCGGCCTGCTCACCTTGACCAACGCGAGCGGCCTGACGGTGCGCGACCTGACCTTCGTCGGCAAGCCGAACTACAACATCGACCCGCTGTCGAGCCGGGTGGACGGTCTCCAGGTCGAGGCGAGCCAGGGGGTCCACCTCCACGACCTGAGCGTGCAGCGGACCCACTCCATCGGCATCTCCGTCGAGCGGAGCAGCAACGTCACCATCGAGCGCAACGCCGTGAACGAGGCGTACGCGGTCGGGATCGAGACGTCCATGAGCAACGACGTGAAGGTGCTGAAAAACACGGTCACGGGGCTGGGTGACCCGGCGAAGTACCGCTTTTCCCCCGGCATCGGCATCTTCGGCTACGGGGGAGACACCTTCCTGGCCGAGGGCAACGTGCTGCGCAACCTCTCCAACACCGCCACGAAGACCGAGGGCATTGACCACACGACCTACCGGGGCAACACCATCGACGTCTTCGGCAAGGACGGCATCAAGGTCATGCCTCGGCCCGGCCACACCACGGCGGTGTCAGACGCGGTGGTCGAGAACAACACCATCCTCAACCGTCACCCCTGGGCCTCCGACGGGAGTTCGTACATCCTGTTTCACTCGGTGCAGGGGGGCCGGATCACGGGCAACCGGATCGAGAGCACCTACCGCCCGGGCTCCTTTTTCGAGGAGGACGCCATTCGGGTGAACGCCTACCAGAGCGGGCCCACCTCGCGCGACATCCTGGTCGAGGGCAACGAGATCGTCGACACCCGCCGCGGGGTGAGGCTGGAGGCGAGCGGCACGGTCTTCCGGGACAACACCGTGCGGGGCCGTGACCCCTGGGCGCGCACCGGGTTGATCGTGTCGGCGAACGAGGTCACCGTGGCGAAAAACACCTTCGACGGTCCCGCCATCGGCGTGCTGCTCGACCGTGGGGTCGCCCGCACCCGCGTGGAGAACAACCGCTTCGCCAACCATCCCGGGACGGGCCTCTACGCGGACAACGACAACCCCGGCACGACCGTGAAGGGCAATTCATTCGGCGCGGGCGTGCCGCAGCCCATCGTGGGGGGAGTGGGCGGGTGCCGTGCAAATGAGTGCTGACGCGTGCTGAGGACGCCGCCCCTGCCCCCGGGTGGGGGTGCTCCCCAAAGGGGTGCCCTGCCGTCCCCGTCTTGCGGTACAGTCTGCCCGATGCGTTCTCTTCCAGGTTCCGAGAGGAGACCTGCCCGGCGTCCGCGCGGGGCGGCCCGGGTCTTCCGGACACCCACCCCGCTCGACGTGCCGGGTGCCCCCGGTCTCGCCCCCCCGCGCGGTGCCGTCCCATGCTGACCGAACGGCCAGCCGGCGCCGAGGTGCGCGACCCCGCGCGGGCCCTTCGCCTCGTGGGGCTCGACCTGGAGTTCATCACCGACCACCGCAAGGAGTTCTCGCGCAACGCGGCCCTTTACCGGGCGCTCGACGAGCGGGTGCAGGTCGTGGGGCGCACCTCGCCCACCCCGACGCGCGCCGCCAACCTCGTCAACAAGGTGTTGCAGTTCCAGCCCAACGTCTCCAACTGGCGCCGGAACATGCACTTCAACCCCTTCCTCTTCCGGCAGAGGACCGCGGCGGCGGGGCGGTACCTCGACGCCCGGCGCGGGGAGTACGACGTCATTCTCCAGACCTACCTGCAATTCGCGCCGGGGACCGGGCCAGGGCGCCCGCCCTACGCGGTGTACCTCGACGCCACCTTCGAGATGTCGCGCCGCTACTACCCGGTCGACCACCCCCTCTCGAAACGGGCGACCGACGAGTGGCTGCGCCTGGAGGGGGACGTGTACCGGGGCGCGGCGCGGCTCTTTCCCTGGAGCGACTTCGCGGCCCGCTCGCTTACCGAAGACTACGGCTGCGATCCGGGGCGGGTTGTCCGGGTCGGCGCGGGCACCAACCTGATGGCCCCGTCGCTGGAGGGCAAGCGCTACGACGAGCCCGTGGCCCTCTTCGTC
The DNA here is from genome assembly GCF_002869765.1 of Deinococcus planocerae. NCBI lineage: Bacteria > Thermotogati > Deinococcota > Deinococci > Deinococcales > Deinococcaceae > Deinococcus > Deinococcus planocerae. Next base: position 41,068 of record NZ_PNOR01000030.1, read on the forward strand.
GGCATCGACTTCGAGCGCAAGGGGGGGCTGGACGTCTTGCGGGCCTTCCAGGAGGTCCGGTCGCAGCTTCCGGAGGCCGAACTCTGGATCGTGGGTCCCCGCCTTCCCAAGGCCGCGCCCCAGCCGGGGGTGCGGTGGATCGGACGCGTCCGTGACCGCGCCGCGCTCGCCGACCTCTACGCCCGGGCCCGCCTCTTCGTGATGCCGTCCTTCGAGCCCTGGGGCCACGTCTTCTGCGAGGCGATGGGCCACGGCCTGCCCTGTGTCGCGCTCAACGTCGGCCCCGCCTCCGAGATCGTGCAACAGGGCCGCACCGGCCTGCTCGTGGACCAGGGCTCGGTTCCGGCCCTGTCGGCGGCCATGCTCGAACTCCTGCGTGACCCCGCGCTCGCCGCCGAACTGGGCCGCCACGCCTACGCGCGGGTCCAGGAGAATTTCACCTGGCAGCGCGTCGTCGACCGGATGCTGCCGCACCTGGAGGCCATGTCCCGCGGCGGGTAGCCTCCGCGCCCTGGTACTCCCGGTCCCTGCGGGGTATTTACATGAGGCGCCAGTTAGCCTAGAGTGAATTATCGGGTAGCAACGAGGCCGCCTCCACCGCACGGTCACCAAGGGGGGCGGAAGAGCGAATGGTGAGACCGGACCCGGACGCTTTGGTTCTCCCCCTGGGAGGTCATCGTCTATGCCCCGTCTTCGTCTCCTGGCCGTCCCTTTGTTCACCGCCCTGCTGCTGGGAGCTTGTAGCGACCCGTCTTCCGACGTGCCCGCCGGTCCCTCGGGAAGCGCGCCGAAGGGCGGCCTCTCGGCCTATATGCCCCCCGACTCGACCTCCAACTTCGAGATCACGACCCTGCCCTTCGTGCAGTCGCTGAGCTTCGCGCCCGACCTGTGCAACGACGCGCAGGACGTCTTTTTCGTGGCCCACCAGGATGACGATCTCCTGTTCATGAACCCGGACATCGCCACGGCGATCTCGCAAAAGCACTGCGTGGTCACGGTATTTCTGACGGCGGGGGACAACGAGTACGGGACCCGGCAGTACGGGCTGGACTACCAGCAGTACTGGCGCAGCCGGGAGGACGGCGAGCGCGACACCTACGCCCGCATGGCGGGAGTGCCCAACGCCTGGACCCAGCAGATCTACCCCTTCGCCGGGAAGGCGATCCGAACCTCGGTGTTGCAGGGAAACCCCCGGGTGAGGTTGATGTTCCTGCGCCTGCGCGAGAGCAGCAGCAGCGGCGTGACCATGCGCGCCCTGTGGGAGACGACAGACCCCACCCTCGCCGCCACCGCCCTCGACAACTCCAACACCTTCACCCGTCAGGAGGTGCTGGGCGTCTTGACCAACGTGCTCACGGTGTCGGAGGCCAAGTACGTCCACCTCCAGGATACGGCCCCGGTCGTGTACGGCACCCGGAACGAGCACCCCGATCACATCGCCGCCGGACGCTTCGGCGACGCGGCGGACAGGGCCTACGCGGCCCCCCACGTCACCGTGCAGCACCGCGACTACAACATCGGCGCGGAGCCGTACAACGTGACGACCGAGCAGTTCGACACCAAGCTGGGGGCTTTCAAGACGTACGCGGGCTACGACCCGATCATCTGCCCCCCGACCGGCGGGGTGGCCTGCGTGGTGCCGGGCGGAACCGGCGGCTTCTACGTGGAGTGGAGCTGGCGGCAGTACTTCCATGTCGACGTGACCCAGGGCGGCACCCTGGCCCGCCTCGCGGACGGGCGCCTGGCCGCCTTCGTGATCGGCGACCGCAGCAGCAGCCCCCTCAAGATGGTGCAGACGAGCCCCGGCGCAGCCACCTGGAGCGCCTGGGAGGACCTGAAGGGCAACTACCCCGCCCCCCCCAACGTGGTCGGTATGGCCGACGGGCGCCTCGTGGCCTTCGAGCGCAGCAACGACGGGCGCGTGATGGTGAAGACCGAGCTCAGCAGCGGGGGGGCCTGGGGCAACTGGGTCAGCCTGGGAGGCGTCGTGTCCTCGGTCCCGGTGGCGGCCCGGCAGTCGGGCGGCGCCCTGAGCGTCTTCGTGCGGGGGAACGACGGCCAGGTCTACCTCAAGTCGCAGCTCGCGCCGAACGGGGAGTGGGGCAACTGGGTGGGCATCGGCGGGCCGAAGTTCACCTCGAACCCGGCGGTCGCCCTCGACCGTTCTGGGCGCCTGGTGCTCTTCGTGCGCGCCACGGACGGCGCCATCTACACCGTCTCGCAGACCGCGCCCAACGGCGGGTGGGGTGCCTGGCAGTCCCTGGGAGGAAGCTTCGGGGCCGGGGTCCATCCCGTCACCGGGGCGAACCAGGACGGTCGCCTGGAGGTCTTCGTGCGGGGCAGCGACGACAAGCTCTACCACCGCTGGCAGACGCCCTCGGGAGGCTGGGGCGGCTGGAGCAAGCTCGGCGACGTGCAGTTCAGCGGCTCCCCGGCGGTGACGATCACCCCAGACGGAATCATCGTCGCGACGGTGCGCAGCGTGGGCGGCAGCGTCCAGAGCGTCCGGCAGGGCAGCCCGAACGGCGGCTGGCTCGACTGGACCAACCTCGGCGGGTCTTTCGTGGCCCTCATCGGCGCGATGCCCGACTCGGCGGGGCGGCTCACCACCCTGGCGCGCGGCACCGACGACCTGATCTACCGCAGAACCCAGGTGGACTCCACCTGGACCGCGCTGCGGGCGCCCTGAAGCCCGTCCGTCTCTCCGGGAGGCGCCCCCTTGCCCAGGCAGGGGGGCGCCTCCCGCATTCCCGCCGGGGAGCGGGGGCCCTCCTACCCGCCCTCGCCCAGCGCCGCCCCCGGGCTCCCGACGGGCTGGCCCCGGCCCTGGCGGTAGTAGTCGGCGACCGTCTCCAGGAATTGCCCCGGGTTGTAGGCGGCCCCCTCGTTCTCGGTGTAGGTCGCCTCCAGGGTCTCCACCAGGGTGTAGCGGCCCCCGTCTTCCACCACGGCGCGGGTGCGCTGCCCGGGGTCGTCCGAGGTGTGGATCACGAGGTCGCCGTGCCGGGTCTGCTTGAGCATGGGTCCAGCTTGCCGGGGGCCCCGGCGCAGGCGTGCGGGCCACCGCCCAATTTCAAGGCTTGACCAAGACCCGGCGGGGCCGCGGCGAACGGGAGTGAGCACGAACAACCCGCACCCTGGCGGTGGCCGGGGGGTGCGGGCGGGGAGGTGGGTCGTTCAGCGGCAGTTCGTGGGGACGTACGTGCCGAGGTTGCCCGAGCAGGTGTAGGAGACGTTGAGCACGCGCACCGGCTTCGGGGTGGCGGCGAAGTCGTTGCTCGTGAAGACGTTGCCCGTGTTCGCGCTCGCCTCCGAGTACACCCCGGCGTCGGGGCTCGTCCACAGGTTGCCCTGGAAGGTGTTTCTGGCCGCGCCCGTGAGCAGGATGGTGTTGATCCCGGCGCCGCCCGACAGCGTGTTGGAGAGCAGGCGGTTGCCGGTGGAGTTCGGCTGCACCACCACGACGTGCTGCCCGGCGCGGGTCAGGGTGTTTTTCTGCACCACGCTGTCTTGCGCGTTCAGCCGCAGGGTCACGTAGGCGTTGTCGATGACGTTGTTCTCGATGGTGATGTTGCGGGGAAGCGGGTTGGTCTTGTAGGGCTCCAGGTTGATCCCGTCCTCGTACCCGCTCGGCGGGCGCGCCCCCGCGGTGGCCAGGCCGTAGACCCCCTTGTAGGTGTTGCCGCGCACGGCGCCGCCGATCACCGAGGCCAGCTTGAACCCGCTCCCGCCGAGGTCGGGGGCCCCCACCGCGCCCTGCACGACGTTGTTCTCGATCACGCCGTTCGAGACGGTGGGCACGTTCCACTCCCGGTCTTGCAGGGCCATGATCTTGATCCCGTCCATGCGGTAGCCCTGGACCGTGTTGCCCCGGTAGACGACGTTGCTCGCTCCCTCGGTCTTTGTGGCGGTGTTGGCGATCTGCCGCACGGTGTTGCCCTCGATCAGGAAGTCGTTTCCGCCGGTGCCCATGATGCCGATCCCGCGGCTGTTCGAGGTGGTCGAGCCCGTGAGCAGGCCCGTGACCGTGTTGTTCCGGTAGGTCTGGAAGGTCGAGCCGTTCGCCCAGATGCCGTGGGCACCCATCTTGGAGACGGCGCTGTTCTGGACGGTGACGCGGGTGGACGCCAGGATGTCCACGCCCACCCCGGAGACCTCGGAAACCGTCACACCGTCCACGAGCACGTCAGAGCCGCCCTGGATGCGCAGCCCGTCTTGCCACCACGCGGCGAGGAGGTTCCCGCCGTCCTTGCCGCGCAGCGTCAGCCCGCTCACCTTCACGTTCCGCGGGGTGTCGAGCAGCAGCAGCGCCGCCGTGTCGGGCGTGCTGGACTTGGCGACAATCGTCGCGCCCGTCCCCGAGAGCGTGACGCCGCTGAGCCCTCTGAAGTTGACCTGGTTCGAGATCAGGTACGTCCCTGGGGAGAAGAACAGGGCCTTCTTGCTGTCGGCGGCCCGCTGGAGCGCCGCCGTGTCGTCGGCCACGCCGTCGCCCTTCGCGCCGAAGGTCTTCACGTCCACCGCGTCGGCGGGAGCGGTCGGGGTGGGCGACGGCGAGGGCGTCGGGGCCGGGGCCAGCGTCGGCGCGGGTTCGGACACCGGGGCGGGCGCGCTGCCCGGCGTGACGGTCAGGAAGTCGACGTACACGTTGCGGTCGTTCGGCAGGCCGCCGCCGTACAGGTCGTTCTTGAACAGCACCTCCACCCGGTCGCCGGGAGCGAGGGCCAGCGAGCCCAGCGCAAAGGATTTCAGGGTCGTCGTGTTGTTGGTGATCGGCGTCACCGACGTCTGCACGCCGTTCTTGAATACGGTGAGCGCCGCGTCCCCCTGGTAGTAGGTCTCGCGGGCCTGCACCGAGAGCGCGTAGGTGCCCGCCGCGAGGTCGCCCGGCACGGTCCACGCCAGCCCGTTGTTCTGGTCGAGGATGGCCGCGTAGGCGCCCCCCGACGCGGCGGGATCGTCCCGGTAGACGCGGGCTCCCCCCGTGACCACGCTCTCGGCCTCGACCTTGCGCGTCGACGTCGACGTGGGAGTGCTCGCGCTCGTCGCCGGGTCGAGGATCAGGTAGTCCACGACGGCGTTGCGGTCGGTGGAGGACGTGCCGCCGTAGGCGTCGTTGGTGAACACGACGTCCAGCGAGTCGCCCGGCTTGAGCGCGTAGGTCCCGAAGGTGGACGTCGCGTACGTCGCCGAGGCGAGTTCCTGGGTGCCCAGCCCCGTGGTGCCCAGCCGGAGCGCCACGACGGGGTTTCCGTTGTAGCTCTGCCCGCGCCCCCGCACCCGCACCGTGTAGCTGCCCGCCGCCAGCGTGCTGGGCACGGTGAAGCGCACCGCGCTGTTCGTCGAGTGCAGCATCATCGCCTTGCCGCCGCTCGCCGCCGCGTCGTCGAAGACGTATCCGTTCGTGACGCCGCCGTCCTCGACATTCGCCTGCGGGGAGAGCCCCTCCGTCACGGCGCTTCCCGCCTCCGCCTCCAGTTGCAGGCTGCTCGGCCCCTGCACCGCCGGGGGGGTACTTCCACACCCCACCATCAACGCAAGTGTCGTGAAGGTCAAGAACCCTTGAACGAAAAGTGAAGGCTTCTTAATGGCGCTCATGACTGTGGACGATACATGAGCGTTTTACCCGCCTCTATTAGCTTCCCCACAGGAAAACATTAAGGACATGAGGTACTGCACAGCGGCAATTTGTAAGAAAGCTGTGACGGCAATGCGCGAAATCAGCCACGAATTGTCGTCGTTGTCAGAGTCTTGTCAGACTTGGAATTCAAGCGAATCAATGAAAAGAGTGCGTCTGGCTCTTGCTCGAATGCAGACGTGTCGGCATGAACGGTGAGGCTCAGGCATAAGGGGAAGACGATGTGATGCGTGCGTTCGAACCCGGTCGTCCGACGCTCGCAAGGTCAGGTCCTGCCCTGGCAGGGGCGAAGTGGAGAGCCGAGAGGGGTGCCGACTGGACTTCTGACACAACTCTCTCCCTTTACACTTCCCGGGAAGGCCCCAGGCTCGCCCCGACACCGCGCTCTCCGCTCGCCAAGAAGTGTGTCGGGAAAGACGTTTTCCGCGTGAGCCGAGGGAGGGGAGAGGACCCAGGGGCGTCGGTGGCTTCAGTCCGCTCTTGCCCGCGGGTTGAAGTGGACGGGGACGGGGTTGCCCTTCCGAGGGGTGCACAACCGTTGATCAGGCACTGGACAGCGGTTGTGCATCGGGGGTGACCTTTCTATCCGGCGGCAAAAGCACAACACTGCGGGCAAGCCCGGTTGTTCCTGGGGCCTGCCCCTACCTGTTGCAGGTCGGCGCGGCCCTTCCCGAGGCGGGTCCGGAGTCCGGTCCTCGGCCCCGCAGGAGAATCCCATGAACGATGCCCTTCCCGTCAGGAACAGTCCATGACCCGCCCGCTCCGGCTGATGGCCGTCTTGCCCGGCCTCGCGCCCGGAGGGGCCGAGGTCCAGCTCGCGCAACTGCTGCACGGGCTGCCGCGCGAGGAGTTCGAGTGTGAACTCGTCACGCTCTTCAGCGCCCGGCTCGACCCCGAACTCGAACGCCGCCTGAACGTGCGCGCGCTCCCCCTGCGTGACCTCGCGGTGGCCCCCATGCGCGACGAGGAGCAGGGCGCCCTGCACGCGGCGCGCAACCTGCGGCGGGCCCGGCCTCTGCTCGCGGCGCGCATCCGCGAGTTCCGGCCCGATATCGTCTACACCCGTCTTTGGTACGCCGGGCTGACGGTGGCGAGCCTGCCGCGCCGGGGCCGCTTTCTTCACGTCGCCAACGAGGAAAACGCCCTCGACAACCTCGACGACCGGGGACAGGCCAAGCGGCTGCTGCGCCGCTACGTGGTCGCGCAGGCCGACGCCTGGGTCGTGCCCACCCGCGGCCTCTTCGACGAGTTCGTCCGGGGGGGAGCGCGGGCGGGGCGCGGCACGGTGGTGTACAACTCTACCGCCATCCCGCCGCTGCCCGCCCCTCGCGCCGCCTCGGCCCCGGCCCGGTTCGCGGCGATGGGCCGCCTCGTGCCCGGCAAGGGCTTCGACCGCCTGCTCCAGGCCGCCGAGCGGGCGAGGCGTGCCGGGGCCAACTTCCGGGTGGACGTGGCCGGGGAGGGCCCCGAGCGCCGATCCCTGGAGACCCTCGCCCGCGCACTCGGCGTGGAGGACGTGGTGCGCTTCGTGGGCTACGTGCCCGACCCGCACGCGTTTCTCGCCGAACACGACGCCTTTTTGCTCACCTCCCGGGCGGAGGGCTTCGCCAACGTGCTCGTGGAGGCGATGGCGTGCGGGCTGCCCGTCGTGGCGATGGACATCCGCTACGGGCCCAACGAGATCGTCGTTCCCGGGGAGACGGGTTTCCTCGTGCCCGACGGGGACCTCGCGGGCTTCGCGGCCCGCTTGAGCGAACTCGCCGCCGACCCGGCGCTGCGCGCTCGCCTGGGCCGCGCCGGGCGGGCCCGGGCCGAGGCCGTCTTCTCCACCGGGCGGATGGTCGCGCAGTTCCAAGACGTGTTCTTTCGCGCGGCGGGACGTCCCCGCCAGGAGGAGCGGACCCATGTGCAGCATTCCTGGTAGGGAAGACCGGAGAGCACCCGGGGCCCAGGCGGGGGGCCGGGCATGACCTCCCCCCGGGTCCTGTGGGTCACGACCGCCGCGCGGGGCGGCATCGCCGGGTACGTCTCCGCGCTGCGGGCCACCCCGCTGTTCACCCGCTGGCGGGTCGAACCCGTCGTGACCCACGACGACGGCCCCGCCCGGCGGCGGCTCGCCCTTTTCGCGTCGGGCGCGGGCCGACTCGTCTGGCGCTGCGCCACCACCCGCCCGCGCCTCGTGCACCTGCACTCCGCCGCGTACGGCAGCTTCGCGCGCAAGGGGCTGCTGCTGTGGGTGGCCAGTCTCGTCTTCCGCCTCCCCACGGTGCTGCACCTGCACGCCGGGGAGTTCGCCGACTTCTACGCCCGCTGCCCGCGCCCCCTGCGTCCCCTCGTGCGTGCCACCCTGACCCGCGCCGACCGGGTGGTGACCCTCTCGCCCTCCCTGGCGCGCGCCGTCTCGGCCATCGCGCCCGGCGCCCGGGTCACCTCCATTCCCAACGGCGTGGCGGTCGGCCCCGCGCCGCGCCGCCCCGAACGCCCGCCCCGGGTCCTGTTCCTGGGCCTCTTGATCGAGCGCAAGAATCCCCTCGGCCTGCTGCGCGCCTGGGCTGGGATCACGCGCCCCCCGGGAGCGCGGCTCCTGCTGGCCGGAGACGGCCCCCAGCGGCCCGCCGTGGAGGCCCTCGTCCGTGACCTCGGCCTCTCGGAGAGCGTGGACCTCCTCGGCTGGGTAGACGCCGCTCGAAGCGCCCGCTTGTTGGAAGAGGCCGACGTGCTCGTGCTCCCCTCCTTCTTCGAGGGCCAGCCCCTCGCCCTGATGGAGGGCATGGCGCGCGGTGTCGCCATCGTCACCACCGCGGTGGGAGGCATCCCCGACATGATCGAGGACGGCGTGAGTGGCCGCCTGGTGCCCCCCGGAGACGAGCCCGCCCTCGCCCGGGCCCTCGGCGCGGTGCTCGCCGACCCCGAGCTGCGCCGACACCTGGGTGACGCCGCCTACGCGCGCGCCCGGCAGGAATTCAACATCGAGCACACCTGGCGGCGCCTGGACGCCCTGTACCGCGAACTCGCCCCTCAGGTCGGCCACCGCGACCCGGTGGAGGGCACCTAAGACGGGGGCGGGCATCCCAGGCGCTTCGGAGTGCCCGACCCCTCGTGGTTCTCCGGGGCGTGCAGCCGGGTAGGCGCCCCTGAAGGTGCCCGCGCGCTCGCCGCGTCGGGCAGCCTGTCTTTTCACGCTAATCTATCTTAGTGCGAAAATCGGGCCATACCTTCTGCCGGTCACCCCACCTCGCCCCACCCCACGTTCGGGAGAACGGCGCCCCGTGACCCTCGTCCGTGTCCAGGGTGAGCTGGCGCTGGCCGGGCTCTCTGATCAGGCGCTGCGGGTGCGGGCCGTGGAGGCGGCGGCGCTCTACGACGGGGAGGCCCTCGCCGCCGTCACCCGCGCGTATATGCTGACGGCCAGCCGCAAGGGCGCCCGCACCAGCCGCAAGACGCTGGACGCCTACGCCCTCGCCGTGCGCGACTTCGTGCCGTGGGCGCGCGAGAACGGGGTGCAGCTCCTGCGCCCGGGACGGCGCGACGGTGGCCGGTACGTCGCCTGGCTCCAGACGCGGGCGTCGCAGGGCAATGGCAGGGCGGGCCGTCTTTCCGCCGCCACCGTCGCGCAGTACGTCGCCGGGACGCGGGCGCTGTACCGGGCGCTGCGCTGGGCCGGGGCCACGGACGCCCAGCCCTTCGAGAACGCGCACGTTCCCCCCGACCCCACCCCCGGCATCGTCCGCAACCCGCCGTACGGGCCGGAGGTGGACGCGGCCCTCACGCACTGCGAGCCCCGGCTGGCCGCGCTGCTCCTCCTGTGCGCCCACGCGGGGCTGCGGGTCGGCGAGGCGCTGGGGCTGCTCGGCGGGGACTTCTCTCCCAGCGCCTCCCAGCCCAACCGGGTCACCGTCCGGGGCAAGGGCGGGCGGGTGCGGACCGTGCCCCTGGGACGGCGGGTGCGGGCGGCGCTCGCCGCGCTGCCCCCCGCCGCGCCGGACGCCCGCCTCTTCGAGTGGAATTACGCTCAGGCGACCTACCGCATGGGCAAGGCCTTTCGCGCCGCCGGACACGGGGACGTGTGGCGGGGCTTCCACGCGGCCCGCAAGCACTCGGGCACCCGGCTGTACCGGGCCACAAAGGATTTCACCCGGGTCGGCCTCTTCCTGGGCCACGCCTCGGTGGACACCACCCGCCGCTACGTCGCCGTGCCCGAGGACGACGTGATGGGCGAGGTCGAGGACTTCTAGGGCGGCGCTCCATCACGTTGTCGCATGTGTCAGGCGCCAACGTAACGAAGCGCCGCCCTTTGTTCGCCACTCGCTCTGCTCGGAAAGGTTGCCGCTTTCTGGCAACCTTTCTGCGATTTTCCCTGGTTCGGGAGAGAATGGGGGTCGATGAGCACCGACGACCGCGCCCAGCAGATCGCCGCCGAGTACGCCGCCCTTCCGGAGGTCCTCGCCGTCGCGCTGGGGGGCTCCCGCGCCGCCGGGAACCGGGACGGACATTCCGACCTCGACCTGTACGTCTACAGCCGGGAGGAGGTGCCCGTCGCCGCCCGCCGCGCCGTCGCCGAGCGCCGGGGCAGCCGCGCCGAGGTGGACAACCGCTGGTGGGAACCCGGCGACGAGTGGCTGGAGCGAGGAGACGGCCTGCACGTCGACGTGATGTTCCGCCGCGCCGCCGACTTCGACGCCCACCTCACCGCCCTGTTGGAGCGGCATGAGGCGAGGCTGGGCTACACGACGGCGCTGTGGCACAACCTCCGCACCTGCGAGGTCCTCTTCGACCGGGAGGGCTGGCTCGCGGATCTCAAATGGCGGGCCGACCAGCCCTACCCGGACGGACTGGCGCGGGCGATCATCGCCCTGAACTTTCCCCTCCTGCGCGGGGCCTTCGGCGCGTACCCGAATCAGATCGCGCTCGCCGTGCGGCGGGGGGACCTCGTGGCCGTCAATCACCGCCTGACGGAGTTTCTCGCCTCGTATTTCGACGTGCTCTTCGCCCTGAACCGCACGCCGCACCCCGGCGAGAAGCGTCTGCTCACCCTCGCGGCCGGGTTGCCGCTCGTGCCCGAGGACTTCACGGGGCAGGTCGAGCGGCTCCTCGCCCTCACGCCGCAGACGCTCGGTGAGGTGCCGGGCCGGGTCGAGGCCCTCGTGGACCCCCTCGTCGGGCTGCTGGAGGTGCGCGGGGAACTTCCGGCGCCACCGGAGAAGACCCTCCCCATGCCTTGAGGGGTGGGGGTGAGAGGGCCGTGTGAGGAAAGCTTGGATCAGGGGCTGGCGCGGGAGAGCCGAGGGACCCACGCGCCGACCCTTGGCCGATGAGCCCCTTCCGGTCCTGTGCTGAGCGCCGCGTCTCCAGCACGGCGTTTCCAGTTCTGCCGATGCTCCGGACGGCATTGTGGGAAAAAGGCGCTGGAGCACTCCCGCCCAAACTATTCTTACAGTCTAGGAACATAGACTCGGTGCCTGTGCCTGGCGAACTTGCGCGGAGAGTCCGAGGCCGCACGGCAGCGTTATAGGTCCTGTTCAGGCACTGGACGCCCCATGAAATGAATTCAAGGAGGCCATATGTTGCAGGGAGGACGCTGGAGGGGGAGAGGAGTTCTGCCGTTGCTGTGGTGTCTGGCTCTCTCGCCTGGTCTTGCCGCTGTCCCGTCGCCCGCCCCGTTTCAGCTCAGTCGGCTTGAACAGCGGCCCGCCAACATCTCGATCTCGCCGGGTTACATCACGCTGCTCGATTTCCCGGCTGATGTCACCAAGGTCGTGAGCGGCAACGGCCTGCTGTTGAGGAACGAGGTCATCGGCAACCGGGTGGTCCTCTCGGCGGCCAAGACGGCGGGGCAGACCGACCTGCTGGTCACCACCGGCGGACGCGTCGCCATGTTCGTCGTGCAGATCGACGGGCAGGGGCAGGCGCCCCGGCGCTACGCCGTCGTTCAGGACGTCCCCGCTGCTCAGACCCCCGCCCCCCCGTCCCGCCCCGTCGCCGCCCGGGTGCCTGTTCGCCCGACGATGGTACCGGCTCAACCTGTTCGTCCGGCGGCGGTGGTGTCAGCCCAACCTGCTCGTCCGGCGGCGGTAGTGCCGGCCCAGCCTGTTCGCCCAGTGGCGGTGGCGCCGGTCACGGGTCCCGCCGAAGTCGCCAGCCTGCTCGGGCGCTATGAGGCGGAACGGGCCGTGTTGTACCGGGCGCGGGTCGTTCCCTCGAGTACGGCGGAGGGCGGACAGCATGTGGGGTACATCAACTCCGTCGACAGTCGGGTGACGTTCCCCTCCGTACGTGCGCCCAGCAACGGCACCTATACCCTCCGGATCAGGTATGCCAACGGCAGCCCGGAAACAGCGATTCAACCCCTCTGGGTCAATGAGGTCAGCACGTCGTCGGTTCGGTATCCGGTCACGGGCGGCTGGGAAAGGTACGCCAACGTCGACGTGCAGGTCGTGCTGCGCGCCGGCGTGAATACGCTGCGCTTCGGCAAAGAACGCAGGGGAGTGAATCTGGACGTCCTCGAACTCTGGGGTCTGGCGACCGGTGTCGCCGTGAGTCCGCCCGCACCGGTCCCCCCGGCGAGACTCCCCTAAGGACGTGGCCGGCTTCCCCGGGCAGGAACAACTGCCCCCGCGCGTCACCCGGCTCAGGGGACGGACGAGGCCCGATTCGCCCACGAAATTCAAGTTTTGACGGTCGGCAAGGATTCCCGCTCGAATGCCCCGACTCTTCATGACTTGAGTGCCCAGTCGCAAAGAGCAGAGAGGAAACGTGGTCGGCCCGTGGCCCTGAGCGACGGTTGCCGACGCTGGCGTTTCGGCGGGAGGACCAGACCTTCGCGCCCCCGGAGGCCGACTGGGTGTCCATCAACCCACCGTGCGCCGTCCGGAGGAGCTGTGGACGACAGGAGCGACAGGAGCGGCCTGTTCGGGCTGGATGCTCCGTGCCGCGGTCAGCCTGGAGCGGCCAGTCCCCGTGACGTCGGTGGCGGCAGTGCTTCTGGTCGGCAAAGGCGCTCCACGTGGTGCGGCACAGCGTCCGGCGGGTGGCGGTCCCCCACGGACGGCGGGAATGGAGCCGCCTCGAGCCCGGTCTCCGTGCTATTCAGCACGCGCCGGGCCGGTACCGGGCGGTCTCACCCCGCCTGCCCTGGAGCCCCGGGAGGAGCTGGTCTCCCCAGGGCCCCACGCTCACGACAGTCTGTCGCGGTCACTCGCTCCGTCCGTCTCTCATGTCCCATGATCTGAAGGGTGCTCCTCGAAATCGTGTGGTCACCGCTGTGAAGACGCTCCTCGCCCATAACCTCGGTCGTCTCCCGCGGATCATGGATCGTCCAACACTTCCCGGCCATTGCCGGCGAGGAAAGAGGGGGGCTGCCTGCCTATCTGAGGTGCAGGTGAAGCGCGCCGCGCGAAGTGTTGGCGCCGACGTCGATGCTCGCCGCGTCCGCCGAGCTGAGGCCCAGCCGCACGGCGGCAGCGATATCAGCCGGGAGGGCGTCCCCGCCCCTGGCTGCCGGGGAGCCCGAAACGAGGCGGTAGTTTCCGGCGGACGCGTTCACGAACAAAGCTCCCCTGGCGACGTTATCCAGGGCCAACCCGTTCGGCTCGCGACCGATCACGTCCTGAAAACCGCCCGCCTGCGTCAGCCTGGCAAAGGAGCGTGTGCAGCCCGCCGTGCCCGCGACGGGAGCCCAGTGGATCAGGGTGGCGGGGTCGCCCGCATTGCTGCGGTGGTAGACGTTGAAGTTCAGGGTGTCGAACAACGGGGTCTGGTCGGTGCAGGCGTCGAACTTGCTCGCCTTCAAGGTCGTGCCCCCGGTGGGATCGGAGAACAGGTTGTTCTTGGCGATGGTGTTGGTCACCGGCAGAACTCGGGTCCCCTCTTCCCCTCCACCTCTCCGGTCACCCTTGTTCACGATCAAATTCGTGTCGTTGCCGACCAGGGTGTTGTTCCAGATTCTGGCGTCGTTGGAGTTGGAGATCTGAATTCCCGCCCCGGCGCCGCTGATGACGTTGCTGGCGATGATGGCGCCCCTGGGGCCACCCGGGGAAATTTCAAGGTGAATGCCAGCGTTGCTGCCCACCCCCCTGACCGTATTGCGGACGATGGTGGGGTGAACCACACCTCCGTCCATCCAGATGGCGTGGCCCCAGTTGCCTTCGAGAACATTGTCGTAGATTTCGACATTCTCGGAATCAGTCAACTTTATTCCCGACGCGCTCCAGGTGGCCGCGAAGCGTTCAAAACTGTTGTTCCCGGTAAACTGGTTGCCGTCGAAAACGCTGCCAGTCGTCTGGCCGCCTCTCAACCCCAACATGCCGTTGCGAACGAACGAGTTGCCCTTCACAGTCGCGTTGGTCCCGCCGTAGCCGCCCCTGATTCTCACGCCGCTGATGGCATTCCAGGAAAACGTGTTGTTTTCGAGGGTGACGTTGGGTCCCTCCAACTTTAAGCCCTCCCCGGCGTAGTGCGCGAAGCCGATGCCGCGAATCCTGGTGCCCTCTGCGGCCTTATTGATATGGAGGCCGCGCTCATACTCAGGAGTTGCACCTCGCATAGCGCAGTGAATAGCCGTGCTGGCGGAGAAATTCCGAGTTTCTGCTGAACGTCAGGAGCAGGCGGTTCAAATGAACGTCTGGCATGACCGTCATCAGTGCCAGAGC